>JANLWD010000074.1:0-16572 GCA_031364345.1 Sphingomonas sp. | reverse complement strand
AATCAACGCATCAATTGTCCGTTTCGTTATCTTTCCACTCGCCATTTTTGCTCTCCAAACCCGGCGTCCAGCAATCACCGGGCAATCACCGAGGCGGAAAATGCCGCGAATGGTCGAGAAGCGTAGCGTAGATAAACCATTGCGATAACGCGGTTTTTCTACGCTAGAGCTACCCTTAAATACGCCTAAATTTGAAGTACCACACCTCATGTCCCAAGCGGCGCGCTTTTCGTTCGTAGCGCGTTTCGGGCCAGTCGGCGGAACGCGTCAGGAAATCGCGTGCGGAGGCTGCTTGCCAGGCGAAATCGCGCACGCAATGATGATCATGAACGCCCGGCGCGATTTCGCCTGGCAAGCGGCGTCCGCCCGCGATTTCCTGACGCGTTCCGCCGACTGGCCCGAAACGCGCTACGAACGAAAAGCGCGCCGCCTGGGACATGAGGTCTGGTATTTTCGCTGGAGGCGTATTTAGGGATACCTGTGGCGTAGAATTACCGAGTTATTGCAATAGCTTATCTACGCTACAGTTTTCGTCCCTTGGCGACAGTTTCCGCCTCGGTGGTTGCCCGGTGATTGCTGGACGCCGGGTCTGGAGGCGAAGAAATGGCGAGTGGAAAGATAACGAATCGGTCGGTTGATGCCCTGATAGTGTCGCGGTCAGAAGGCTTTCTGTGGGATGACGGGATCCGGGAGTTTGGTGCCAAAATCACGGAGGGCGGCGCCGTATCCTATCTCATGCACTTTCGAATGGGTGGGCGCGAAGCAAGCACGCGGCGCTATACCATCGGCAGCCACGGTTCCCCTTGGACACCGGCAACAGCCCGAGACGAGGCGCAGCGCCTTTTCCTGCTTATCGCTCACGGCATCGACCCGGTTGAGGTCGAGAAACAGCGTCGCCGCGAAGCGGTCGATCTCGCGTTCGGCAATTATGCCGACCGATTTGAAAAATCCTGCGTTGGCCGGGGTTGGACGGTTTTGGTCAGTCGATCGTTCCAGATTCATGTAAAGCCGGTACTTGGCAGCAAGCCATTACCCAAAATTACCCGATCCGATGTCGTGACCGTCTTTGATCGGATGGGGACTACGCTCATGAATTGCGTCTATTTGTCGAGGCACCCGGCTATCGGTTGCACTCGCGAGGCAGACTAAAAGAACATCAAACGGTTCTTCGGCAACAGCTATTTTGCTTTGGCGTAATTTGGGTGAGAATCGGTTAGGGACGGCAGGAACCAAGCCAATCGCAAGACTGGCTCGGCTTGGGTCGATGCTCTAATCGGGACAACTGCTAAAGCCGAATTCGCTAACATTCCGGTCATTCAGCTACTGCGCCGATGTCGTTAACAGCTGCCCTATATTCACCCACAGCTCCCTCTCTTGCTCCTGATACCGCTGACGTCGGTTGATGCTGCTCGCTCTCATCAATACCGCGCATCCGGTAATCGGAAGTGGGATTTGGCAGGAGCTACTGCTGCCGCGCGGATCGCTTTACCTCGTTGGCCCGTCGATCGACGGTCGCTTGCAGCAGTGCTCAACTGAAATGCATCTTCATAGCAAATTGATTGGTCATCAATTAAAGTCATTTCATCTCAAAATATCAAATATGCCCAAATCTATTTTATTTTTTTGTAATTTATGATAATCTTTCGTATTCGAGTCGTATCTTAACGATAGCGTAACGATTAGTTCGAGCTGTACTGTAAACGCAATTATTCTATCATTGCAAATAGACCTGATTACACATTGTGTTTGGGGTTAATATTTTTGTGTGATAATTTTGTGTTACAGATGTTTCTGCTCGTCTCTGATCAGTGTTCATATTCTTCGGTGACTATTGTTTCGACTCGGAGAGGATAAACGTCATGGTAGACAGTGTCACGCAACTGCGCGCTGCTGGTCCCGCAGGATTGAAGCGGAATCTCGTCGTCTTGGGTGATGGTTTTGCTGCGGCAGACCAGGCTACCTATAACAATTGGGTTCAGACCGAACTTATCGATGGCGTATTCGGCCGCGATTATTTCCTAGAAGACGCGTCAGCCTGGAACATATTCCGCGTCAATCTTGAATCCGCCGCTTCAGGCATCAGCACGCGCGTTTACAATGACATGGGAACACCTGACGACGCATCGGACGACACGATTACCTCGACGACATTGCTGAATACCCCGCTCGGCATGATTTTTAGCGGCATGTGGGCCCATTGCTGGATGGAATATGGCACTAACACCGATACCGCGATCAAAAATGCGCTGAAAAAATGGGTGCCTGACTCCCAGCTCGTGCTGATCGTGCTCAACACAACAGGCTTTGGTGGCTGTGGTGGCGGTGGACGCGCCCATGTAACGCTGGGCAGCGGATGGGACGTGATCGCACATGAATTCGGCCATGGCCTGGGCGGCCTTGGCGATGAATATTGTGTCGCAAATGCCTTCACTGGCAACGAAGGTGACCTGCCCGCCAATCTGACCGCAAACACTAATCGTTCGACAACAAAATGGGGTCGCTTCGTTGCGCCATCGACACCAGTGCCAACCGGTGTGGGTAGCTGTGCCGATTATAATCAGGGCACGCGCCCGGCGGGTTGGAACAGCAACACCGATGTCGGGCTCTACGAGGGCGGCGGCACTAATCAGACTGGCATTTACCGCCCCGTCGAGAACTGTCGCATGCGCGGTAATGCGCCGCCCTTTTGCCCTGTTTGCTACACATCGTTCAAACAGCAATATGATAGCTATACAGGGCATCATTTTCGCAACTGCTATGCGGGTGATTTCAACGGAGACGGGCGCAGCGACATCCTGGTTCAAGCGGGCAACTCGATCCAGATATTCCGATCAAACGGTGCGCAGCTCGACCATATCTCGAGCGCGGTAGAGCGCGTCCCGGGGTCTTGGCAGTTTCAGGCCAATGATCAGTTTTTTGTGGGTGACTTCAACGGCGACGGCAAAGATGAAGTCGTTGTTTTCAACGGAACCGACTGGAACATTCCGTATCTCGGACTACTCGCGGATGATGGTCATAACGGCCTGCGGCTGATTGCGCGTTATGACGGCGACATTCCCGGGTGGGGTGGGCTTGCGCGTAACGACAAGTTCTTTGTCGGTGACTTTACGGGCGACGGCAAAAAAGACCTGTTCGTCTTCAACGGCGATGATTGGTCGATGTCCTATGTTGCGATGATAAAGTCGACCGGAACCGGATTTCAGGTCGTGCGCCGGTTCGACGGCGACATTCCGGGCTGGGGCGGGCTTGCCCGTCACGACAAGCTTTTTATCGGCGACTATAGCGGCAATGGACGCGACGACCTTTACATCTTCAACGGCGCCGATTGGAGCATGAGCTATGTCGGCATGTTCCGGTCAACCGGTTCTGACCTGACAATGACCGCGCGTCATGATGGCGACATCCCTGGTTGGGGTGGCCTTGCAAAACATGACCAGTTGATTGTCGGCGACTTCGATGGCGATGGAAGGGCGGACCTGTTCATTTTCAATGGGAACGACTGGAGCATGTCCTATCTTGGCATGTTCAAATCAACCGGCACCGACGTCACGATGGTTCATCGCTATGATGGTGATGTCCCGGGCTGGGGCGGCCTTGCCCGCCATGACAAATTCCTGAAAGCCGACATAACGGGTGACGGCAAAGCGGATTTGTGGGCTTATAATTACACTGACTGGTCGGAGGAGTATCTGGGCCGGATGATCTCGACGGGGTCGGGCTTGCGCGCCAGTTTCAGCGGTGATTGGATCGGCGAATGGAATCTTGGTGGCATCGATAAGTTCGAGATTTGCAATTACCAGGGCGGTTCAGGTCAACCCAATCTGTTCGTGCATAATCAGGATTGGTTCGGCATGATACAGGGACGCCGCGGACTTTCCCTCCAGCACATCTACTATCGCTGGATTCACAATTATCGGCACGGCCGCAACTGGTGAAAGGACGTGATCATGACACCCGATCAACTCCCCGCTAAACCTGCTCAAGACGCGAAATTCGCCCCTACTCTCCGCGATGCACCGGTTAAGGGGAGTCGTGATGCAATGACATCAGCAACGCCATTGCGTGACAGTTTGCCAGCAAAGGCTGGACCTGAAGAACTCTCGAAGGCAAATGACGCAAAGCCATCGTCGCAAAAGGGTGCGGGCGATCCGCCGCACCGTTCTGATCAGGTGCGCTCGCAATATCATCCGGAGCCGGGTGGTGAGCAATATGTGCGGCTGACCGTTCGCGTCGAGGATGATCAAATGTCGATTGTCGATAGTCATTTGGTTGCTGGGCCGCTGGCTGAAACGACCGTTTTCCAAGCCGGTTTTGCCTATGAAGTTCTGGCGGGTGACCGTCGCCTCCATGCCGGGTCGATCCCTGATCTTGGAACATTTCGGTCATTCGTAAACGCGAAAGGCAAAGGTGCTCAGCGGGGTCACCACACATATCAGCTCTCAACCTACGAGTTCGAAGCCCGTGTGCCGCTTGCGCAATTGCGTGATGTTGATCTGTCAAAGGTCGCAGTCGCGTTGTTCCGGGTAAAACAGGCGGATCATGTCGGGGCCGTCCCTGCTATGCTATCGGGTCGATCACTCGCCGCTCAACGCGAACAACAGTTCCGCGAAATGGGCCGTGTTGAAGGCATGCCTGACTGGGCTCTGCCCAGTGATTTCGCGCCGAGCGCCCGGCAAACGCGGCCAACTGCCCAAAAGGTTCGAGACGACAAGGGCGGCTATACTGACGACGACCATGATGACACCAAAGCGGATTGAGTGGCCGCGAGAGTCCCGATGTTGCTTCGTTCTGGTATGCCCTCAGAATGGCAGGCGATAATCGGTCGTCGAGCGAAGGGAAGGAATGTTCATATCGAGGCAGAAGCTTTTTGCAGATCGCGTTGATTGCGTTCGGTATGGTGTTTTGCTTGTGCTATCCGCTTGCGATTGTCTGGCGGTCGGGCTGGCCTGGCCTGGCATGAGGGGCCGCCTACTGCCTCGCGCTATTTCATGATGATAGTGGGCGTCTACGCGACGCTCAATCGAATGCCTTTGTCGCTTGCGGCTGCCCGCCTTCGCATGCATTGCGTCGGCAATGGAGATTGCCCTGACGCCGCTGGCGGGAGAGCCCGAGCCCAACGATCCGGCGCATGCCGGAGAATGGGCCGGCGCGCTCGACGTCGCCGATCATGGCAACCCGCCGTGGTGCTTCTATTTTGCTCGTCTTGGTGAGGAGCCTGCGGGAATTGGGCTATTCAAAGGGCCCCCGGCTGACGGCGTCGTGGAGATCGCCTACCTCACTTTTCTCGGCGCGCGACGATGCGGCGTGGCGACTGCGATCGTCAGCCAGCTTGTGTCTATCGCGCGCGGGCACGGCATGACACTAGTCGTCGCTCACACGTTACGTGAAAACAATCCCTCGACGCTGGTGCTGGCAGCCAACGGTTTTACGGGTCCCACCGAGGTCTTTGATCGGGAGGACGGGCCGGTTTGGCATTGGAAACTAGCGTTGTAGCGCCACTTGCTAACACCATATCCACGAATGCTTCCGCCAACTTTCCTGCCATTCGATTGATGCTTTGCGTCCGCCAAAACCCGCTTTCCGTTCAGCGTCCGTAGGACGACCGGTTTTGGTGGCGATACGCTTGATGCGGATCTTCGTTCGGCTACCCCGGTAGATCGCAAAACTCCGTTTCAGCCGCTCAGCGTAATAATCGTGACGCTCCCGACCAGCTGTTCGTTCATAAATGCGGAACCGTGTTTCGAAGGCTCGCGGCTTTTTCCGTGGTCGCAGCCTCGGAACCGGCGGTCGCGCGGATCAGGGCAACGATCGCACGCGCCAGCTCGCCCTTCGAGATTGCCGCGGCTTCGGTCGCGGCTTGGCTGGCACGGTCGGTATCGAGCACCGCCGTCAGGTCGAGCGCGCCCGCGTCGTAGGTCGCCTGCGCCGTGCGTACCGCTCGCTGAAGCGTTGCCTTGGCCGCAGCACGCTCGCTCGCCTCGGCCCGCTTGAACGCGACCGTCTTGCCGGTCACGCCGATCTCGCTAGCCGCGGTTAGGAGCGTAGCGCGGTAGTTCGAAAGCGACTCGCGCTCTCGGCCGCGTGCGGCAGCAACCTCGGCATCGATTGCGCCAGAGTCGAAGAGGTTGAGGGAGAAGCTGCCGGCACCCTGCGCGGCAGTCGACGACGAGGAGAACAGCGCCGCCGGTCCCGAGACGATCGTGGCTAACAGGCCGCCAAGCGAGAAACGCGGGTAGCGGCGCGCGCGTGCCGAGGACACGTCCGCTCGGCTCGCTGCAAGTCGGTAGCCCGCAGCGGCAACGTCGGGGCGTCGCTCCAGCGAGACGGTCAACGCGTTAACTGAGTCGCCGCTGGTCTCGGCCGACGGCAGACGTGCGGACTGCGGCACGAGTGCCGCAACCGCGTCAGCCGCTTCGACGCCGGCGAGCACGCCAAGTCGCGCAGTCGCGGCGGCAAGGACGATTTCGAGCCCCGGCACGGCAGCGCGAGCTGACCCTGTCTCTCCCGCGAAGCGGTCGAGCTCGAGTGGCGCGGTCACGCCTTGCGCGACGCGCAGACGAAGCGCGGCGGTCTGCCGATCGAGGCTCTCGGCACGGGCGCGCGCGATCGCAACGCGCTCGCGCAGTTCGAGGATCGAGAAATAGGTGCTGGCGACGTCGGCCGTAACGGCGATGCGGGCAGCCGCAAGATCGGCGGCGGCTCCGGCGGTGCGGGCCCGCGTCGCGCGCAGCCGTGGCTTGGCGCCGAACAGATCGATCTCCCAGGCCGCGCGCAGGCCGAGTTCGTAGCGCTCGACGTCGGGCTGGAACTCGGGAGCGTTCACGAACGGCCGGATCGCCGGATCGTCGAGCGATGGGCGTTGCGCCCCCGCCGAACCCGACGCGCCGAGCGAGGGCAGGAGCGAAGCCCGTGTCGAGCGCGCCGCTGCGCGTGCCTGATCAAGGCGGGCGGCCGCCGCTTCGATAGTCGGGCTGCCAAGAAGCGCCTTTTCGATCACGGCGGACAAGGCAGGATCGCAGAATGAACTCCACCAGGCCGTATCGCCCTGCTGGACGGTCGCAGTGGCGGCGGTGGCGGGCGCGCGTCCGTTGTCCGACGCATGCGCCGCCACGGAGACGACGGTTAACAGAAGGGCCGAGAGAGAGGCAAAATGCATGAGTGACGGATGACTGTTATTGTCACTACTTGTCAACCCTTGTGTGATTGTAGGCGAGCGCGCACATGGCTCACATGACGATCTCGACAGCAGTCCAGCCCGGCGTGCGCGGTGCCGTCGATCATGAGCTTCGCGCTCGCATCATCGCCGCTGCCGAAGCCCGGTTCCGGCACTATGGTTACAACAAGACGACGGTCGCCGACATCGCGTCCGACCTCAACATCTCGCCCGCCTACATTTACAAGTTCTACGCATCAAAAATTGCGATCTGCGAAGCGATCCTCGACGTGATCGTCGGACGTATCGATACGGCACTTCTTGCGATTGCGCGCGAGGACGTGTCCGCATCGGAGCGGCTGAGAAAGCTCTATCGCTCGCTGCTCGACCACTCGGTCATGCTTTACTTCAAGGAACGCAAGCTGCACGACATGATCCTCGCGGGGCTCGACATGCGGTGGCAGGCGGTCGAGCGGCTGAAGGATGCGATGCGGACCTCCGCTCGCACCATCGTCGAGGACGGCCGCGCGCGCGGCGAATTCGAAAGCCGGACACCGATCGGCGACGTCGTCGACGCGATCTGGATCTCGCTCGTTCCGTTCGCGCATCCCTCGGTGCTGTCGCACCTTGCGCACGACCATGACCTGGCCGCGCATGCACGGCATATAGCTGACCTCGCGCTGCGCGGGCTGGCGAAGTCCTAACGAGTGTCGAGTGACGGCTTGACGTAATCGTCACAAGCGCTATTCCGCTCATCGACATAACGGGGTTTCTGATGCGCGGTTCAACGTTCTCGCTGGTGCTGGCCGGTCTTGCCGTCAGTGCATGCAGCCAAAAGGCACCTGAGCGCCCTGCGCCTTTCGTCGTTACGGCCGTCGCGCAGCGCGCGAATGGCGGTGGCAACACCCTTAGCGGCGACGTTCGCGCCCGCTTCGACTCGACCTTGTCGTTCCGCGTCGGCGGACAGATCGTCGATCGCCCCGTCAGGCGCGGGCAGACGGTCCGCCGCGGGCAGGTGCTTGCCCGGCTCGACACGGCCGACGTTCAGCTCGGTGTCGCCGAGGCGCGGGCGCAAGCCAACGCGGCCGTGCAAGCGGTCAGCGCGGCGCGAAGCCTCGCCGACCGCGCCGCCGCCGACGAACGCCGCTTGCGGCCGCTGGTCGGCTTGGGCGGCATCGCCCCACAGCAATATGACGCGACGCGTGCTGCCGCGACTTCGGCCGCTGCCGAACTGGCTGCCGCACAGGCGCGCCTTGCCGCCGCACGCACCGGCGTCGGGCGCGCAAACAACCAGGCGCGCTACGCCACGCTCGTCGCCGATGCCGATGGTGTCGTTGGCGATCTGCTAGCCGAGCCCGGCCAAGTCGTCGCCCCAGGGCAGCCGATCGTGCGGATCGCGCGCAGCGGCGGTCGCGACGCGGTCGTCGCGGTGCCCGAGATGCAGCGGAGCACGCTGCCGCGTGTCGCAGTCGCCAACGTCTTTGGTGGCGGGCGTTACCGTGCCACGCTGCGCGAACTTGCCGGCGTGGCGGATAGCAATACGCGCACGTTCGAGGCGCGGTTTGCACTGGAAGGCCCGGGCGATCTGCCGGTCGGCGGCACGGTCACCCTCAAACTGGGGTCGGGCGGCACGGGCACCGGCACCACCGTTCCGCTCGGTGCGTTGATCGATCGCGGCAAGGGTTCAGCAGTGTGGACGATCGGGCGCGACATGAAGGTCGTGCGAAGGCCGGTCACGATCGCGTCGATCGACGACAACATGGCGGTCATCAGCGCAGGGCTGCGCCCCGGCGAACGGATCGTCGCGCTCGGCGCGCATATGCTGACGCAAGGCCAGCGCGTCCGCATTGGAGCGCTGCCGCGATGAAGGGTCCAAACCTGTCGGCCATCGCCGTCCGCAACCCGTCGACGACGCTCTTCCTCATGATCGTCGTTGCGCTCGCGGGCTTCATCGCATTCCTCCAGCTCGGGCGTGCCGAGGACCCGACCTATGCGGTCAAGACGATGGTCGTCAGTGCTGCCTGGCCCGGCGCGACCGCCGAGGAAATGCAGAACCAGGTCGCCGACCGGCTCGAGAAGCGGTTGCAGGAGCTGCGCTGGTTCGACCGCGTCGAGACGACATCGCGCGCCGGGGTGACCGTGATGGAGGTTACGCTGTCAGACGGGACGCCGCCGTCGGCGATCGGTGACATGTGGTATCAGGTAAGGAAGAAGCTGAGCGACGAAGCGCCGCTGCTCCCGCGCGGCGTGCGCGGGCCCTTTTTCAATGACGAGTTCTCCGACGTCTATTTCGGGCTCTATGCGCTGCAGGCCGCAGGACTCAGCCCGCGCGAACAGGTGAAGGTCGCCGAAAGCCTGCGCGCGCGGATGCTGGCCGTGCCCGGCGTCGCCAAGGTCAACATTATCGGCGAACAGGCGCAGCGCATCTTCGTCGAGTTCGACCAGGCCCGGCTGCAGGCGCTCGGGGTCAGCCCGGCCGACGTCGGGGCGGCGATCGCGCGCGCCGACGCGGTCGCCGACGGCGGCAGCGTTCAGACCAGTGGCCCCGCGCTGACGGTTAAGCTCGATGCCGCCTTCACTGATCTCGCGGCACTAGGCCGACTGCCGATCGCGGCGAACGGGCGGCTGCTGACCGTCGGCGATGTGGCCACAATCCGGCGCGCCTATCAGGACCCGGCCTCCTATGTCGTCCGCCATCAGGGTACTGCCGCGCTGATGCTCGGCGTCGTCATGAAGCCGCGGTGGAACGGGCTGACACTCGGCAAGACGCTCTCGGCCGAAGTCGAGTCGATCATGGGCACGCTGCCGCTGGGCATCAGCCTTGCCGAGGTATCCGACCAGGGCGCGGTGATTGACGCCGCCTATAGCGAGTTCATGATCAAGTTCGCCGCCGCGCTTGCGGTGGTGCTCGTCGTCAGCCTGATCGCGCTCGGCTTCCGGGTTGGGCTCGTCGTCGCGGCCTCGGTGCCGCTGACGCTTGCAGCGGTCTTCGTCATCATGCTGGCGACAGGCCGCGACTTCGACCGCATCACGCTCGGCGCGCTCATCCTATCGCTGGGCCTCCTCGTCGACGACGCGATTATCGCGATCGAGATGATGGTGGTGAAGATGGAGGAAGGGCTTGACCGCGTGTCGGCGGCGACCTTCGCCTGGGGTGCGACCGCGGGCCCGATGCTGACGGGCACGCTCGTCACCATCGTCGGCTTCACGCCGATCGGCTTTGCCACATCGTCGTCGGGTGAATATGCCGGCAACATCTTCTGGGTCGTCGGCTTCGCGTTGATCGTGTCGTGGTTCGTCGCGGTTTACTTCACCCCTTATCTTGGCGTGAAAATGCTCCCTGACATCAAGCCGGTCGAGGGCGGGCACGATGCGATCTATGCGACGCCGCGCTACAAGCGGTTCCGTGGCTGGGTCGCCAAGGCGGTCGCACGTCGCAAGCTCGTGGTCGCGGCGGTCGTCGGCGCGTTTGTCCTGTCGGCGGCCGGCATGGCGCTTGTCACGCAGCAGTTCTTCCCGACCTCGGACCGTCCCGAACTGCTCGTCGACGTCCAGCTGCCGCGCGGTTCGAGCATTGCCGCGACCGATACAGCGACCAAGAGGGTCGAAGCGTTTTTGCGGACGCAGCCCGAAGCCAAGATCGTCGACAGCTACGTGGGCGGAGGCGGACCGCGCTTCTTCCTCGCGCTCAATCCCGAGGCGCCCGATCCGTCGTTCGCCAAGATCGTCATCCAGACCCCCGACGCCGCCGCGCGCGACGCGCTCGCCCAAAAGGTGCGCGCTGCCGCCGATGACGGCCGCTTTCCCGAAGGCCGCGTGCGCACCTCGGGACTGCTCTACGGCCCGCCGATCACGTACCCGGTTGTCTTCCGCGTTCACGGTTCCGATGTCGCGGTGCTGCGCGACGTCGCCGAGCAGGTTCGGGCCGCCATGGCCGACAATGCCGCGGTGCGCGAGCCGCACCTGGAATACGGCGAACGCGCGCCGCAACTGCGCGTCCGCTTCGACGCGGCCCGCCTTGCCGCAATCGGCCTGACCCCCGAAGGTGCTGCCACGCAGTTGGGTGCCGCGCTCGCCGGGCAAACCGTCGCTCAGGTGCGCGACGGTAACCGGCTCGTCGAGGTCGTGCTGCGTGCCAGCGGCCCCGACAGGCTCGACGCCTCGCGGCTCGGCTCGGCCACGCTGGTGACGGCGACGGGCGCGCGGGTCGCGCTTGCGAACGTCGGCGCGATCGTGACCGAGCCCGGCGAGCCGATGCTGCGGCGCTGGAACCGCCAACCGTTCGTCGCAGTGCGCGCCGACGCTGCCGACGGCGTTCAGCCGCCCGACGCGACCGCCGCGATCCTGCCCCTGCTCGACCCCATCAAGGCGAGGCTTCCGGCGGGATATGCGATTCAGACCGGCGGCAGCGTCGAGGAAGCCGCCAAGGCGAATGCCGCGATCGGCGCAGTCGCGCCGATCATGCTCGCGCTCACGTTGCTCTTAATCATGTTTCAGGTTGGATCGTTCAAGCTGATGGCGCTGACGTTCGCGACCGCGCCGCTCGGCCTTATCGGTGCGGTGCTCGCACTGCTCCTGTTCGGGCAGCCGTTCGGGTTCACCGCGATCCTCGGGCTGATCGGCCTATCGGGCATTCTGATGCGCAACACGCTTATCCTCGTCGATCAGATCGCGGCCGACAAGGCCGCAGGACTGAGCGATTACGACGCAATCGTCGAGGCGACGGTGCGCCGTGCCCGCCCGGTCATCTTGACCGCGCTCGCCACCGTGCTCGCGTTCATCCCGCTGACCTTCTCGACGTTCTGGGGGCCGCTCGCGTTCGTGCTGATCGGCGGAGTCGCGGTCGGCACCGTGCTGACGCTGATCTTCGTACCTGCACTCTATGCCTGGTGGCTGCGCGTCGAGGCCCCTGAAACGCCAAAGCACGAGGAGATGGATGCCAAGCTCATCCCGGCATGAGGTCGCGAGGCGGCGACTCGTCAGTTCGACTCGATAAACCCTTTAGCCGCGTATGGGACACGGCAGTTCGGCAGCGGCCGAGATATCTGGAGCGACGATGCTGCATCATGGCTATCGACACTGACCGCTTCGTGCTGATCGAGCTTGTTAGCGCCGCCCAATGCCGTGACTGGCTAACGAACAATCATACGCCGACCGAGAGCGTTTGGGCCGTCACCTTTCTGAAATCGGTTCCCGCCCGCTACGTCTACCGCTTCCAGCTGCTCGACCAAGCGCTTTGCTTTGGTTGGATCGACGGTCTTCGGCGTAAGCTCGACGACACACGGACCATTCAGCTGTTCTCGCCCCGACGGCATCAGTGTTGGACCGAGAGCTATCGGCTTCGCGTCGATTGGCTCGAACACAACGGCCTGCTGGCTCCGTCAGGCATGGCGGCCATCGCTGCATCTAAGCAAGCGGGGACCTGGCTGTCGCTGGCCGATGTCGATGCGTTGGTCGTTCCCGAGGACCTCAGCGCCGCGCTCACGGCATCGGCCCCGGGAAGCGATAACTTTGACGGTTTTCCACCGTCGCACCGTCGCAACGCCCTTCGCTGGGTTGCCAGGGCCAAGACTGCGCCAACTCGTGCGAAACGGATTTCGCAACTTGCCGTGCCGTCCGCCGAAAATCGGCGAGTACCAACGCTGTAATCTTTCGCTTCTGCGTATCGCCTTTGTAATAATGATCGTTGGTTGGGTAGCGCGTTCCCAAATGAAAACTGCCAGGAATCGGCTAAGCTCAGCGACCCTTTCGTTGTCGACGGCGACTTCGCCAACAAAGCTGACGTACATGCGTCTTTCGGACCTCCGTATAGCGGTCGTAGGTTCAGCCAAAGAAAGAATCGCGAAATCGCTAGTTTCTAAACCGCGCTCAGCCGTGCCACCTTGGTCGATGATCACCGAGGAACGCCGACCGAGGCGCGAGAGCGCGGCTTCATCAGCGCCACTCGCGCGCACTGCACCTGCGCCGGTGCCGGGCTGGGTATGGGCGATCAGGCGCGAGCACTGCGGGACCTCGACGCCGGTGCGCGTGCCAACCGCAACGAAGCGCTCGTTGGTTGCCGTGTTGCAGTATAGCGCGCCCTCACGCACAGATTGACGGCTGGTTGCAAGTCTTACGAAGCGAAAGCAGTCACGTCGGGCAAATTACCTTCTCGCCAAACCTTTCGTAAGCGCGTTGCTGTGCTTAAAAACATGCGCTCTGCCGATGGTGCGACCACGTTTTCAACAAGGGTTACTTCACCTGTCGATTTATCGATAGCTACTTTTCCCGTTAGAATATCGTCGGGAGAAAAACTGTATAGGGCGGAGCTATCATTTTCCTCGAGTTTCACGATGCGAATATATGAGGCCAATTTATTCTCCAGTCCATGTTCGACCTGACCGTAACGTTGCATTGTGCGCTGTACGGTAATCTGTTTTGAAAATACCCTCAAATCGAGACTCAAACAGCTCATGTTTGAGCAGAGCGATGTCTGAAGCGACGTGATCTCCTTGTTGAAGCCTGGCCCACGCATTTGCAATGCTCGGGTCAGCATCGAAGCGGCGGAGGCCATCGTCAAGGCGATGTTCCTTGAAAAACAGATGGTCTCTTACACGTCCGACTTGCGCCTCGGACATGCCAGAATTTCTAGCAATTGATGCTATATCTCCAACCTGAGATCGTATTGAGGTGTACACCGCCTCAGCGCGCTCCCACCCTTTAATGGTATGAGGATTGAGCACCTGCCGTGCTCCAGTTGAGGCAATTTCTCGAGCACCGCCGACCGCGATAGCTTCGGCACCGCGCACGCCGGTAGAGGCGGCTTTGGCCCCAGCGCCGACGGGGATGAAATAGGACGCAACCTGACCCGTTGTCATACCGATCGTTTCAAATCCTTCACCGCGACGGAAGGCTTCTTCATGACGCCGGACCTGTCCTTCAACGAAGCCGCTGCCTGCGTTCCACGTTGCGGTCGCGGCACCGCGAACATCGCCGGCAACGCGCGACGGATTGGCTGCGACAGAACGAGCATAGTCGGCGACCGCCACGCTGCCTCGGCTCACGCCCGAAGAAATGGCATTGCCGAATTCCGCGCGCGCCGACCGGGAATATTGCAGTTCGGTCGCATAGGTTCCAAGCGTCCCCGCCGCGCCGACCAGTCCGACGGCTTCTTTGCCAAGCCCTCCGGCAACGCCTACTGTGAAGCGCGCGTTATTTTCAGCGTGCGTTATCAAACCCCGAGCTGCCTGGGCAACCGTGCTGTTGCCACGGACTGCGCCCCGCGCAACATTTGCACCTGCGTGGATTTGCCGCCCAGTCCACATCACCCCGTCACGGATGCCATTCTGCGCCGCAGTCTCTGCATGGTGGATGCCGGTCCGCGCCGATGCGGCGAGCCGACGCACCGTGCCCTCGGGGTCAGCGATGGCCCTCCGCCCGAGATCTACACCTTGGCTCCCAAGATTGCGTGCATGACTGAGCGCGGAGCGACCGAGTTGGGTTGCCGTCTGCGCCGTGTGCGTGACTGTCGAGCGGACCTCGTTCCACGACGGAAGTCTGGGGGCTTCAACCTTAAATCCGAAAATCTCAGGCATGGGTCAGGTCCTCGTGTTCGGGGGAGCAGCGGGATTGTAGAGCGGGGCGGCGGGCGTCTCAGCGAGGCTGCGTGCAGCCTCAGCGAAAACGGTTGTGGCATGATCGAGCGTATTCAGCCCAACTTCGGGCAGAGAAGCGGACTTCGCCACACCCGCCGCAAGAGCTTCCTCGATGAAAGATGGGGCTGCATACGGGTTACCGATCCGCAATGCCTTTGCCTCACGGGCGAAATCAAGCATCGCCGTCTCGAGACGCGTCACGCCGATCGTATCATTGGTGCCGCCTGCTGCGGTTGCGAATTGCGCACTGAGTTTCTGAACGGTCGCCGCGAGTGGTCCGTCGATCAAACCGGCGGCGCGCGCGACATTGGACAATGCTGCGTCAGTCCCCGTGCCAGAAGAGGACGTCGAAGCCCTAACGCTGCTCGCGTTAAAGGATGAAGGGCCGACACCGCTCGTCATCGTTACGAAGTGCCCGATCACCGGACGCCAGTCTTGTCGGGATTTTCCCTACACGGTCATCTTCAGAAGCCTCCGGCGCGGACCCACATCCGCGCGAGGAACAGCAGATCGGCAAGCGGCAACGAACGTCCGGGGCTTAATTTGGCGCGGATACCGACAATATGCGTGTCGACGGTCGTCGCTGCGATCGCCAGCTCATAGCCAATCGCCTTCGGGTTCAGCCCCTGCCCAAGCATGACAAAAACCGCAAGCTCCTGATTCGACAGCCGCTCAGCTTGCGTTAGCATCTCAAGCTCGCCTTCGGTCAGAAGCGCGCGCAGGGCTTGAGCACGGGCATTCGAATCGGCTGCGATTGCGACATCCTCATTATGGCGCGCCAATCGACGCGACCGACCGAGCGCGCCATAATGTGCGCGAATTAAAAACGGAGTGCCAGATGACCGACGAAGCCGACCCTCTCGAAGCACTGCGTCATGCGGCTGCCTGGGCGGTGACGCGCGGCAGCCTTATGTTTCATCTTGACCTAGCGGCGACGATCGCGCGCGAACATCTCGACGGCAATGCAATGATCGCGGATTGCGACGGCTGGGCCGTCGACGTGACGAGCCGTGGTTACGGGGCTGTGTTCGTCAGCGATTTCCCCGATCGCGAGCTTGCGGTCGTGACCTTCGCAGCTGACGGATCGCCGATCGTCGAATCTGGCCGGGGCGCGCCGTCTTCACGCATCCGCGCGCTCGCCACGGCGGCCCGGTCGATTGCAGCCAAGGGAAGCAGGCTCCCCTCGACCGTCATCGCGATACCCCCAACCACCGGGTCGATCGGCAACGAGATCGAGGGCTACCTGTTGCGCCGCGCCGACATGCCCGACGCCATCGCGATCGGTCCTCATAACCGTTTCCGACTGTCTCCCGATGGGCGCAGGCTCCGCGCATCCGAACCCCTCGCGCGATCGGAGCTCATTCTCCCCGCCAGAAACGAAGGCGACATCGGAGATGTGACGGTCACCCACTTGCTCGACGACGTGCCGAGCGAGGCGCACGTTTACCTGAGCCTGCGCTACGGCATGGCAATGAGTGTCATCACGACCAGCAATGATGAGCACTGGCGCGTCGATGGCGAAAGCATAAGTTTGCTGTAGAGTTATGATGACGCGGCCTCGGTGCTGGTGAGGCTAAATTCGCCAACAAAGCGGACGTTTGACGGGGCGTCGTAGCTAACCAAAACGTGTCATCTGTTTAGCGTCTAAATTGTGAGGCATTTGCTGGAGAGTCTGATACGTCCAGTTTCAGTGCTCGAATTAGCCTAATTGCAATTCCCGGTAAGTTGATTGGTTTGGCGCGTCACAACAAGTTTGCGGCCGGTAGTATCATGAACGCTCTGATG
>JANLWD010000056.1:0-19155 GCA_031364345.1 Sphingomonas sp. | reverse complement strand
GTCGATGGAAATTCAGGCGCTGCTGGGTTCCGACATCGTCATGGCATTCGACGAATGCACGCCATTCCCGGCGACGCATGACGTCGCGCACGCATCGATGCTGCGTTCGATGCGCTGGGCACAGCGATCACGCGATGCATTTCGCAGTGCGGGCGCGTTGTTTGGTATTCAGCAGGGATCGATGTTTGCAGATTTACGGGCGGAATCGTCCGAAAAACTGATCGAAATCGACTTTGATGGATATGCGGTTGGTGGCCTTGCCGTGGGTGAGGGACAGGAAGCGATGTTCGGCGTCCTCGATTATGCCGTCGACATGCTGCCCGCCGCCAAGCCCCGATACCTGATGGGTGTCGGCAAACCCGACGATATCGTGGGGGCCGTTGAACGCGGAATCGACATGTTCGATTGTGTCTTGCCAACGCGGTCGGGACGAAATGGTCAGGCATTCACCTGGGACGGCCCGATCAATATCCGCAATGCGAAATTTGCCGAAGATTTAACGCCGCTCGATCCTGCATCGCCGGTCGCGGCGTGGAGCAGAGCCTATCTTCACCATTTGGTGCGATCGGGCGAAATGCTTGGCGCGATGTTGATGACCGAACATAATTTATGGTTTTATCAACAGCTTATGGCGGCATTGCGCGCGACAATCACGCGTGGCGAACTCAGCCGATGGGCCGATGGTTTCCGCACGCGTTATTACCGCCGCCATGAAAGCGTCGCATAACCGCAACCCGGTTGACATCGTTTCGACGCCGACGCTTCACATTCTCCTGTCATCGCCGCAACAGGGCGTATGGTCGCCTGATCCGAAATACAGGGGGCTGCGGTGCTCGATCTTGAAAACATTGGCTACAGCGATGGCGACGTCGATACCAACCATTCGAACAATGGCGACATCCACGAACTGATCGAAGCGCGCTATTCGCGCCGCGCCGCATTGTTCGGGGGCATCGCGTCGGCGGCGATTCCGGGCTTCGTTCTGAGCGCGTGCGGCGAAGGTGGCGCGACGGCAGCCGATTCGATTCAGGTTTCTGCAGCAAACGCTGTCTCGAGCGCGGGCCGGGTCGTCACCCTCAACGGCACCGTCAGCGGCGCGACGACGACAGCGCTCAGCTGGTCGCAAGTGTCGGGTCCTCCCGTGACATTGACGGGTGCGGACACGGCGACCGCAAGCTTTGTTGCGCCGGGTGTAGCATCGACCACGCCGCTCGAATTTCAATTCAGCGCCAGTGTCGTCGGCGGTGGCAAAACAACGACGTCGATGGTCATGCTGAACCCTGCCGTGCTCGGCTTTACGCCGGTGTCGAAAAGCCTCGCTGATATCGTGACGGTTCCGGCCGGGTACAGCGTGCAAGTCCTGTACCGGCTGGGCGATCCGATCGCAGCGGGTGTTCCGGCATATGCGAACGACGGGACGGACACCGATTTCGCACAGCGTTCCGGCGACCATCATGACGGCATATATTATTTCGGACTGGCAGCGACCGGCACTGCGCCCGATCCGAACAGTAACACGCGCGGCATTTTGTGCATCAACCATGAAAATATCACGTCGCGGTATCTTCATCCGAACGGCGCGACCTCGACCGGCGGCGTGCGTCCGGTTGCCGAAGCGACCAAGGAAATCGAGTGCCACGGTGTCAGCGTCATCGAAGTCGTTCGTGCGGGCGCATCGGGCACCTGGAGCTATGTCCAGAACTCGACTCTGAACCGGCGCATCACGCCGTTCACACCGACGCAGATCAGTGGTCCGGCGCGCGGTCATCCCCTGATGCGGACGCTTTATTCGCCAGCGGGAACTGACGGGCGCGGGACAATCAACAATTGCGCGCACGGGTTCACGCCGTGGGGCACTTATCTGACGTGCGAGGAAAACTGGACTGGCTATTTCCGGCGTGATGCCAGCGACGTCGCCGCGCGCGCGGGGACGAAAGCAGCAGTGTCACTGGCGCGTTATGGCCGCGGTGCCGCATCGGCCGGCAATAATGGCTGGACAACAGCAACGCCGGTGACGCCGGGCGACACGCGCTTTGCCAAGTTCAACATCACGATCGACCCGACGAAGCCGGCAGATGGCACCGGCGATTTCCGCAACGAACACAATCAATATGGCTGGGTCGTCGAAATCGATCCCTATGACCCGACGGCGGTTCCGCGCAAACGCACTGCGCTGGGCCGTATGAATCATGAAGGCGCATGGCCGGGTCGGTTTGTCGCGGGAGTAAAGCCGGCATGGTATATGGGCTGCGACGCGCAAAACGAATATCTGTACAAGTTCGTGTCGGCCAATGCCTGGTCGCCGGCCGATGCAACTGCGGCCAACCGCATGGCGATCGGCGACAAATATCTCGACAACGGGACGCTGTACGTTGCCCGCTTTGATGCGAATGGAACCGGCGCATGGTTGCCGCTGGTGTTTGGCACCGGCAATGTCACGGCGGCAAACGCAGCCTACTCGTTTGCCGATGCGGGCGATGTCGCGATCAACTCGCGGCTTGCGGCCGATGCGCAAGGTGCAACGCGGATGGACCGCCCCGAATGGACCGCAGTCAATCCCAAAACGGGCGAAATGTATCTGACGCTGACCAACAATGCCTCGCGCAACGGCACGACAAATCCGGTCGATGCCGCGAACCCGCGCGTTTATGTCGATCCGCCGTCGGCGGCGCGCGGCAATCGCAATGGTCATATCATTCGCCTTCGCGATGCGGGCGATACGACCGAAGCACTGACCTTCGCCTGGGATATTTATGCCTTTGGCGCGGGTTCGGATCTCGAAGCGGCGAACATCAATGTGTCGGGCTTGTCGGCTGACAATGACTTCTCGTCGCCCGACGGATTGTGGTTCTCACGCACGCAAAATGCCGGCGGCGTCGGCAATCCATTGTTGTGGGTGCAGACCGACGATGGTGCCTTTACCGACACGACGAACTGCATGATGCTGGTCGGCCAGCCCGGCGTTGTCGGCGATGGTGGATCGAAAACGATCGTCAGCACGCTTGCCGATGGCAGCACGCGGTCGCAAACCACGCTCGTCGGTGCGCTGCCGGGCACGCAGCTGCGCCGTTTTCTTGTCGGGCCGAAAGAGTGCGAAATCACGGGCATCGATTCGACGCCCGATGGCCGCACGGTATTCGTCAACATCCAGCATCCCGGTGAAGACACGACGACGGGATTTCCCAACACATTCCCGTCGAACTGGCCGGCAAGCCAGACCAATGCGGCTGCTGTGTCGCGGCCACGGTCCGCAACAATCGTCATCACCAAGAATGACGGCGGCGTGGTTGGTGTCTGATTCGGCTCGAACGCGCTCCGCCTGCTTGTGATCGTTGCGACATTGCGAGCAGGCGGCGTGGTTCGATTTCGGCGACGGGTGGTGCGGTGATGACTAATCGCAGAATTTCACGTGCCAGTTATCGATAGGGCAGCAGCTCCAGCGCATCACGTCGCGTCCAGCGGATGAGCATCATGGCAGCGACAAATGCGAGGCCGCTTGCCAGACCGAGCCATACGCCCAGCCCGCGCATGCCGAGCGGAAACGCAAGCAGCACGCCGACGCCGATACCGACAACCCAGTAACCGATCGCCGCAAATATCATCGGCCAGCGTGTGTCCTGCAATCCGCGCAGGACTCCGGCACCGACCACTTGCGCGCCGTCGACGATCTGGAATAGCGCGGCGACGCCCAGAAATCCGATCGCGAGCGCGACCACTTCAGCATTTTTCGGATCAGCGACATCGATGAAGATGCCGACAAGCGGGCGGGGAATCAGGATCAGCAAGAGTGCCATGCACGCCATGAATCCGGTGCCGATCGCAAGCGCCAGCCAGCCCGATCGATCGATTGCCGACCGGTCGCGCGCGCCATAGCCAAGGCCGACGCGGACCGTTGCGGCCTGGGCAATGCCCATCGGCACCATGAATGAGAATGCGGCAATCTGAAGCGCAATGGCGTGCGCCGCAATCGAAGCGCGGTCGATCAGACCCATCAGAAAGACCGCCGCGGCGAATACCGTAACTTCGAAAGTCAGCGTGATTGCGATCGGCAGGCCAAGTTTGGCAAGCGTGCGATACCGTTCCCAATCCGCGCGCCAGAATCGCCCGAAGATTGCGTAGCGGCGAAACGGCCGAACTGTCATTATCACAGCGGCCAGCGCCACGAACAGGAACAGGTTGGCCAGCGCACTTGCCAGCGCGGCGCCTTGCAGACCGAGCACGGGCATCCCGAAATGTCCGAAAATCAGGCCCCAGCCCAATGCCGCATTGATGAAAACGGCCCCGAACAAAACCGCCGTGCCCCAGCCCGGCCGCTCGATTGCCGAAATGAAATTGCGCAGCGCAAGCTGCAGGAACGACGGCAATAATCCCCACATCAGGATGCGCACGAAATCAGCGGCGGCGCGCGACAATTCGGGATCCTGTCCCATCGCGCGCAGGATCGGTTCGGCATTCCACAGGATTGCCCAGCACGGGATGCAAACTGTCACGGCAAGCCACATGCCCTGCCGCACAGTCCGGCGGATGTCGCGAACCGAATGCAGCCGGCGTCCGCGCTCGGCGGCGACCATCGGCGCAACCGCGGCAATCAGGCCAAGCCCGAACAGCAGAAACGGGACATAAAGATTGATCGCGAGCGAACCCGCGGCAAGCGCATCTGCGCCGATCCGCCCGAGGAAAATCAGATCGGTCGCGTGGATCACCGATTGCGCCAGGTTGGCAAGGATCAGCGGCAGTGCAAGCGCGATCATTGCGCGCGCTTCGGTTGTCCACGAGGATTGATCGGCACGCATCGACGCGCCCTATCACCGGTTCGCGACACATGCGATAAGCCGGCGATGCCGCCATTCGGATTCGCACCTGCTGAAACGCTTCGCCGCCGCGTCGTGGGCGATGTCCGCGCGCTGTTCAACGACTCGGCAAAGGGCGAAAAACCCACGCCGATGTCGGACAATGCCCTGTTCGAACGCGGCTCGGTGATCTGGCGCGTCCACGGCGATGTCACGACGATGATGGTCGGCGGTATCTCGGCACTGCTGATGCAGATGCTGCATCCGCTGGCGCTGGCGGGCGTGTGGGATCATTCGCGATTTCGTGATGACATGATCGGCCGATTGCGGCGCACGGCACGATTCATTGCGGTCACGACTTATGCCGATCGAGCCGATGCCGAAATCCTGATCGGACGTGTCCGCCGCGCGCATGACGCCGTCAACGGCATGCGCGCCGATGGCACGCGTTATGCCGCAAGTGACCCGCATCTGCTCGCATGGGTTCATGTCTGCGAAGCGATCAGCTTTCTCGACGGCTGGATCCGTTACGGCGAACCCGCGATGTCGCGCGCCGATCAGGATCGTTATTTTGCCGAAAGCGCAGTGGTCGCGCGAATGCTTGGTGCCGATCCCGTCCCTGAAACCCGGGCAGAGGCGAATGCCATTTTGCGCGCAATGCGCAGCGAACTGCTCGTCGACGATCGGACGCGCGACGTTAGTGCGCTGATCCTGAGCCAGCGACCAGCCGATCCGCGCGGTGCGATTGCGCAAAGTCTGATCAGTGATGCCGCTGTCGCGTTGTTGCCGGGGTGGGCACAGGCGATGCACCGATTCCGTCCCTCGCCGTTCAAGACACCGCTGGTCCATCTCGGTGCCTATGGGATGGCGCAAACGCTCCGCTGGGCCTTTGCCGGCGAATACCGCGAGCCGCAGACTTAGGGCAGGACTATCGCGTGCGATGGTTAGCGCGCAGGCCCTGGTGTCAACGCGGGCACGGCTTTGGCTGCCTCGCCGGGATCGATGCCGGGCGGTGGGGCGGCGCTGATAATTTCGTTGCCGGCAAGGGCACGGGCGGCGCGGCGAATGGCGCGGCGGACACGGTTGTACGTGCCGCAACGGCAGATATTGGTGATCGCGGCATCGATTTCGGCATCGGTCGGGTCGGGTTTCGCTTTCAGCAGCGACGCCGTCGCCATGATCATGCCCGATTGACAAAAACCGCATTGTGGCACTTGTTCGGCGACCCACGCCTGCTGCACCGGGTGCGAGCGGTCGCGTGACAGCGCTTCGATGGTCGTGACGAACGCGCCTTCGGCTTGCGCGATCGTGATCTGGCAACTGCGCACGGCCTTACCGTCGATGTCGACGGTGCACGCGCCGCAATCGCCCGTGCCGCAGCCATATTTGGTTCCGGTCAGGTTCGATGCGTCGCGGATCGCCCACAACAATGGAGTCTGCGGGTCCATACGGTAACGGACGGGCTGGTTATTGATCGTCAGACTAGTCACGCCAGCTCCGGTCAATTTTGTCGACGCGGCGGACCATGGCGTCGAATTCGGCGCGACCCGATCCACCGGGGATTGCCGTGCGGTGCATGTCGCGCTGGTGTACGGCAATGACGTCGGCATCGACATGGATCGGATGCCCCATCGACAGCGTTGCGACCTGATGCTCGCATGCGCGCTGAAGCGCCCAATATTTGATAAAGGCGTCGGGTAATGTCTTGCCCATCACGACGGGGCCATGATTGCGAAGCATCATGATGCGCTTGTCGCCCAGACTTTCGAGCAATGCCGGCCCTTCCTCGTCACGGACGGTCACACCTTCGAAATCATGATAGGCGACATTGCCGATGAAATTGCAGGCATAAAAATTTATCGGCAGCAGTCCTTCTGCAAATGAACAGACCGCGACCGTTGCCGTTGTGTGCGTGTGGATGATTGCGTGGGCATCGGGCAAATGACGATGAAACAGGCTGTGCTGGACAAAGCCGGCGCGATTGACGTGCCACGGGTTTTCGATGTCGAGCTTGTTGCCGTCGATGTCGATCTTGACCAGGCTCGATGCCGTTACTTCGCTGAAATGCATCCCGTACGGATTGATGAGGAATGCGCCCGGCTCATCCAGCTTTACGGTGATGTGGTTGAAGATCAGCTCGTCCCAGCCGAACATCGCGAAAATGCGGTATGTTGCGGCGAGCTCCTGGCGCGCGGCCCATTCGGAATCGGGCATGTCGTGAATCTTTATCGCAGTTGCCATCGCACCCTCCTGTATCGTCGACACTAGACAGCCCGTGCGCATTCGGCAAACCATGGCACCCGGCGATTTTGGGGAAGCGGGCGATGCATGCAAAAGGGCCGATGCTGGCAGCGCTCGCGTTATTCGCAGCGCCAATCGCGGCGCCAATCGCAGCGATCAGCAGCGGTGCACCGCAAGTCGTGCTGGCGACACCGGGATCGGCGGGTACCAATGGCGGCGCGATCGAACGCTTCACCATGCGATTTTCCGAAGGCATGGTTCCGCTTGGCGATCCGCGCGCATCGCCGCCGGCCATGATGAAATGTCCGGTGGGCTCAACCGGACGCTGGGTCGACCCGCAAACATTCATATTCGATTTCGAAAGGCCACTGCCCGGTGGACTGCGGTGTACCGTCACGCTGACCGATAAGCTCGCCAGCGCACGCGGCGTTGCGGTTGCGGGTGCCCGGATATTCCCCATCGATACCGGCGGGCCTTCGGCGCGTGCTGTCCTCCCCGGCGAATATGGCGATGACATCGAGGAGAATCAGGTTTTCCTTGTCGCAACAAATGTGGCCGCTGCGCCCCAGTCGGTTGCGGCCAATGGTTATTGCGCGCTCGATGGCATCGGCGAGAAAATCGCGCTCGACGTTCTGAAACCCGAAATCGTCATGCAAGTCGTCGCAGGGCTTGGTCCTGAAAACTGGGATCTGCGCAATTTTCTCGAAAGTGCGGGGCTGCCGCAACAGATGCCTGCGGATGCAAGCGACCGGGCCAAAGCATTGTCGACAATCGTTGCGGTCAAATGCCGCCGCCCGCTGGCGCCCGGACGCGACATGGCGCTAGTCTGGGACGCGGCAATCGCCAGCCCTGACGGACGGACGGCGGGTCGAGACCAGCGGTTCGATTTTACCGTGCGCAAGCCGTTTGCGGCACGTTTCGAATGCCCGCGCGTCAATCCACAAGCGGGGTGCAATCCGGTCAGCGACGCACAGGTGCGCTTTTCGGCCGATATTCCGATGGATGCCGCCAAAGCGGTCAGGCTGACATTTGCCGACGGCACGGTCCGCACGCCAGTGATCAGCGACAATGCCAAAAGCAATCCGGCGATCAGCGACCTGACGTTCAAAGCGCCGTTTCCTGCCGCCATGGCCGCAACCGTCAGTATTCCCGCGGGAATCAAGGATGCGAGTGGCCGCACGCTCGAAAATGCCGAGCGGTTCCCGTTGCCGGTCAGGTTCGACGTCGCGCCGCCACTCGTCAAATTCGCTGCGCGCTTCGGTATCTTGGAACTGAACGAAGGCGGCGTCCTGCCGGTCACTGTCCGCGCAGTCGAACCGCAACTGGCGCAGCATGTGGTCAACATCGGCGGTGCTGCATTGAAAGTCGATGGCTCGGACGGGCAGGTCGCCGAATGGCTGCGCAAGCTCGACGACGCCGACGACACCGATTTCCGCGAGGAACCGACTGGCAAAAAGGATGAAACAAAAACAGTCAATTACACGGGCACGGCGTCGCTGCTCGGTGGACAGGGCTCGGCGCTGAAACTCGGCCTGCCTGGCGCGGGCAAGGAATTCGAAGTTGTCGGCATTCCGCTGGCCAAACCCGGATTTTATGTGGTCGAACTGGCCAGCCCGGTGCTCGGCAACGCTTTGCTCGGGCGGGCGGTCACGCGGTATGTCGCGGCGGGCGCACTGGTCACCAACATGGCAGTCCATTTCAAATGGGGCCGCGAAAGCTCGCTTGCGTGGGTAACTGCGCTCGACACGGGAAAACCGGTCGCGGGCGCGGCGGTGCGCGTCACGAACAGCTGCACCGGCGTCACGCTTGCGACTGGACGATCGGATGCGCAGGGCCGGGTCGCGGTGGGCGGCGCGCTGGACGATCCCACAACTTATGGCAGTTGCGAGGGTTCGGCGCCGCCGCTGATGGTGTCCGCGCGCGCAGGCGACGACTTCAGCTTTACGATGACCAGTTGGGGCGAAGGAATCCGGCCGTATGATTTCGACTTGCCCTATGGCTATTCGGCGCCCGCCGATATCTTTCACACGATTTTCGATCGCAACCTGATCCGCGCGGGTGAAACGGTCAACATGAAGCATATTGTGCGTCGCCCGACCGGCGCGGGATTTGCCTTTGCCGATGGTTTCGATGGCGACCTCACGCTGGTCCACCGCGGCTCCGATACCAAATTCGACATGCCAGTGAAGATCGGCAGCGATGGCATCGCCGAAACGTCATGGACGGCGCCGAAGGGTGCGCCGATGGGCGATTACGACCTCCGTTTCGTCAGTGGCGAGACCGAAATCTTTACCAGTCAATCGATCCGGCTCGATGAATTTCGCCTGCCGACGATGCGTGCGACCATCGGCGGGCCGAAAGATGCCGTTGTTCGTCCGGCCGCCGTGCCGCTCAATCTTTTCGTCGGTTATCTGGCGGGCGGCGGCGCATCGAACTTGCCCGTTGCGGTCCGCACGGCGTTCAGCATCAGCGAACGCACGCCTGACGGTTGGGATGGCTGGACGTTCGGTGGCGATACCGTGAAGGAAGGCATCACCCCACTCGACGGCGAGGGCAATGCACCCGAAAAACCGATCCCCCTGTCGCAGACGTTGCCGGTGACGCTGAAAAACGACGGCACTGCGCAAACGTCGATCGAAATCAACCAGCCGGTCGATGCCACCACTGCGATGATTGTCGAGATGGATTATCAGGATGCCAATGGCGAAACGCTGACAGCATCACAGTCGATCATGCTTTACCCATCGGCAGTGCGCCTCGGCGTCAAGACCGATGGCTGGCTGATGCGCGACACTGACTTGCGCCTGAAATTCGCAGCGATTGGCGTCGATGGCACCCTCCGCAAGGGCCAGCGCATTTCGGTCGCATTGTACAGCCGCGAGACGATCACTGCGCGGCGGCGACTGATCGGCGGTTTTTACGCGTATGACAATCAGGAGAAAGTGACCGACACCGGCGTGAGTTGTGCCGTCACGACCGATGCGCAGGGGCTGGCGGGATGCACGTTAAAACCGGGTATTTCGGGCAATGTCACCGTGGTTGCGACGACAATTGACGCGGATGGCAATGTCGCGCGCGCGGTCACGTCGGTCTGGCTTGCGGGCGAGGACGACTGGTGGTTCGGTGGCGACAACGGCGACCGGATGGATGTCATCCCCGAAGCGAAAAGTTATAAAGCGGGTGAGACCGCAAAGCTGCAAGTGCGCATGCCGTTCCGCACCGCCACTGCGCTGGTGACGGTCGAACGCGAAGGTGTTTTATCGAGTTTCGTGACCGAGCTTTCGGGCAAGGATCCGGTGATTTCGGTGCCGATGCCCGCGGCCTATGCGCCCGACGTCTATGTTTCGGTCATGGCGGTGCGCGGTCGGATCGGCGGGTTCAAGCTGTGGCTTTCCGATTTTGCGCGGCGGTGGAATCTGCCCTTTTTCAATCGCGAGGGCGGCGAGCCGACGGCGCTCGTCGATCTGTCGAAGCCAAGTTACCGGCTGGGCATCGCCAAGATCGCAGTCGGCCGCGAGGGACATCAGCTTGCAGTGACGGTCAAGGCCGACAAGACAAAATATGCCGTCCGCGAAACCGCGCAGGTCGATGTCTCGGTCCGGCAACCCGACGGCAAGCCGGCATCGTCTGCGGAAATCGCGTTTGCCGCCGTCGACGAAGCGCTGTTGCAACTAAAGCCCAACGACAGCTGGCAGGTGCTCGATGCGATGATGGGCGAACGCAGCCTCGACGTGATTACCGCAACGGCGCAGACGCAAGTTGTCGGCAAGCGGCATTATGGCAAAAAAGCCGTCGAAGCCGGCGGCGGTGGTGGTGACGAATCGGCAGCGACGCGTGACGATTTCCGCCCCGTGCTGTTGTGGAAAGGACGCGTCAAACTCGATTCGAACGGGCGCGCGCGAATCGCGGTGCCGCTGTCTGAATCGCTGTCGGCATTCAAGCTGGTCGCGATCGCCACTGAGGGTGCGCAGTTGTTCGGCACGGGCGAAACGAGCGTGCGGACCGCGCAGGATTTGACGGTTTTTTCCGCGCTGCCCCCACTTGTGCGGACCGGCGATTTTTATGGCGCGAGCTTCACGCTGCGCAACGGCTCCGACAAACCGATGCAGGTCACGGCCACCGTGAGGGTCGATCCGGCAGTTGCCGCGGGCAAACCACTGACAGTGTCGATTCCCGCCGGCGGTGCGATGCCGGTTACGTGGAACCTGCCAGCGCCTTCGGGTGTGACCAAGCTCGACTGGACAGTCGAAGCAAGATCGTCGGACGGAAAGACCGACCGGTTGTCGGCGTCGCAGGATGTCGTCGCTTCAGTGCCGGTCGAAGTGTGGGCAGCAACGCTGACCCGCGTCATGGCAGGCACGAGCATCGCGATTGCGCCGCCGAAGGGCGCGCTCGCGGGCGGCTATGTCGATGTGAAATTGTCCGACAGTCTCGCGCCGCCGCTCGCTGGTGTGCGCGCTTATATGACGGCGTATCCGTTCAACTGTTTCGAACAGCAGCTGAGCCGGGCAGTGGCACTGGGCGATGCCGGGCTGTGGGGCGGGCTTGCGGGCGCGATCCCGACATATCTGGATGACGACGGCTTATTGCGTTATTTCCCGATCGAGCGGATGCAGGGATCCGAGGCACTCACGGCCTATGCGCTGTCGATGACGGCCGAAGCCGGCTTTGCCGTCCCCGCCGCGGCAAAAGCACGCATGATCGAAGCGCTGAAAGCTGTCGTCGAGGGCCGTCTGAAACGCGACGGATATGGCCCGACTGACCAGCGCTTGCTGAAAGTAGCAGCGCTGGCAGCACTGGCACGCAATGGTGCTTCGACCGCGGCGTTGATCGGTGCGATCGATATCGCGCCTGCCGATATGCCGACGGCGACACTGGCTGACTGGATGGTCGCGATCGACCGGACGCCGGGCCTAGCCAATGCTCCTAACTTGCGCGGGCTAGCCGAACAGACGCTGCGGCGGCGCATCGTCTACGAAGGATCGCGCGTCGACCTGACCGATGCGGCAACGGCGCCATGGTGGATGATGGTCGGCAGCGACGAATCGACGATCCGGGCGCTCGGCGCGATTCTCGGACGGCCAAACTGGAGCGACGAAGGCCCCAAAATGATGGTTGGCGTGGCCTTGCGCCAGCGTCGCGGCCATTGGGACACGACACCCGCGAATGCCTGGGGCGCTATCGTCGCCCGGCGCTTTGCCGCGCTGTATCCCGCAAGTGCGATCAGTGGGACGACGACGGCGTCGCTTGGACCCGTCAGCCGCAGCCAGAGCTGGCCGATGACAAGCAGTGCCGGGCCATTGCGCCTGCCGCTGATCGCTGCACCGCTCATGCTCAGTCAGGCCGGCGGCGCGGGGCCATGGGCTGCGGTTTCGGTGTCGGCTGCGGTTCCGCTGACGCAGGCGCTGTTCGCCGGCTACAAACTCGCGAAATCGATCAGCATCGTCAGCCAGAAAAACAAGAGCTGGCTGACTCGTGGTGACGTGATCAAGGTCACGATCAGCGTCGACGCCACGGCCGAACGCAACTGGGTCGTGGTCAGTGATCCGGTGCCGCCGGGTGCAACGATCATCGGCGATCTCGGCGGGCAATCGGGCATTCTTGCGGCAGCGACGGGAAGCGGCGATGGCACGCAGCCGGTTTATGTCGAGCGTGGCCGCGATGCATGGCGCGGTTATTTCGAATGGGTGCCCGCAGGGCGGTTCACGGTCAGCTATGCGATGCGCCTGAACGGCACGGGCCGGTTCACGTTGCCGCCAACGCGAGTCGAAGCGATGTATTCACCCGACATTCGCGCCGCCGTGCCCAATCGCGGCATCGAAGTGCGGATGTGAAGCGCGTGCGGCGGGCGTGGCGCTGGCTGGGACTTGTTCCCATCGTTCTGCTCGCGGTCGCATATATCGTGACATTTCCACCACTGTTGCCCAGCCATGCACGCGTCATGGCGGCGTGGCATCCGTCGGAAAGCTGGCTTTACGATCGTCATGGCACGCTGATCGACAGCGAGCGTGTCGATTTTGCGGCACGGCGGCTGGGCTGGGTTCGGCTTGCCGATATCGCCCCCGTCGTCGCCGAAACGGTGATCGCGGCGGAGGACAAACGGTTCCGGTCGCACGACGGTGTCGACTGGCTGGCGGTTGCCAGTGCGATCCGGTCGCGCCTTGGTGGCACGAAATCACGCGGCGCCTCGACAATCTCGATGCAGGTGGCCGCGTTTCTGTCGCCCGATCTCGCTCCGCCGGGCCGACGAAACTGGCGCGACAAATTGCGTCAGATGCGCGCCGCCGCCGCACTCGAGGCGAACTGGGCGAAGGATGACATTCTCGAGGCCTATTTCAATCTCGCCGGCTTTCGCGGCGAAGCACAAGGGGTGGGTGCAGCCTCGCTGGCTCTGTTCGGCAAGGCGCCGGCAGCCATGGGCGCGCAGGATGCGCTGATTATTGCCGCGCTCCTTCCCGATCCGCGCGCGAACATAGGCGACGTGACAGCGCGCGCGTGCCGGTTGGCGCGGGGCGATTGCACGGCATTGCGTGCGGCCACCGCGACGGCGCTGTCGGCCGAGCGTGCGCGGACACTCGATCCCGGGCTGGCGCCGCATCTCGCGGTGCGATTGCTCGACGATCCGGGGATGCGCGTGACAACGACGATCGACGCGCGAGTTCAGCGTATTGCCGTATCCGCGCTCGAACGACGGTTGCTCGGGCTTGGTGTGGCGCGCGCGCGCGATGGTGCCGTCGTTGTCGTCGACAATGCCAGCGGCGATGTGCTTGCTTATGTCGGTGGCGTTGGCGGCGGGTCGACTGCGGCGGCAGTCGATGGGGCCAATGCCTATCGCCAGGCTGGTTCCACGCTGAAACCATTTCTTTATGCGCAGGTCATCGAAAAAGGCTGGATGACGCCTGCGTCGATCCTCGACGATGCGCCTGTACAGCTTGACACCGCGTCGGGGCTTTATGTCCCGCAAAATTACGACCGAAGCTTCAAGGGGCCGGTATCGGTGCGTTCGGCGCTGGCGGGGTCGTTGAATGTGCCGGCGGTGCGAACCTTGCTGGTCGACGGGGTCGAGAATTTCCGGAACCGGTTGTGGGACAGCGGCTATCGCGGACTGACCGAAGATGGCCAATATTATGGGTTCAGCCTTGCGCTCGGGTCGGCCGAAGTTACGCTTCTCGAACAGGCCAATGCCTACCGGAGCATCGCCAATGCGGGTCGGTTCGCGCCGTTACGGTTGCGGTCGACCGATCCCGTGGACACGCCCCGGCAAATCCTTTCACCACAAGCAGCGTGGATCGTCGCCGACATCATGGCCGATGCATCGGCGCGAGCACAAACATTCGGCGTCGATTCGGCACTTCGCCTGCCATTTTGGGCAGCGGTCAAGACTGGCACGTCAAAGGCAATGCGCGACAATTGGTGCATCGGTTTCACCGATCGCTTCACGGTCGCGGTCTGGATCGGCAATCTTGAGGGCGATTCGATGAAAGCGGTGTCGGGCACAAGCGGCGCCGCACCTGTCTGGCGTGACGTGATGCTTGCGCTGCACCGGGGTGTGCCGGGCAAAGCACTGCCGCGCCCGCCGGGGATCGAAGCGCGGCGCGTGTCGTTCGCCGACAATGTCGAACCGCCGCGCAACGACTGGTTTCTGACCGGCACGGCGCAATCGCTGCACGCTTTTGCGCCAGCGACGTCGCGTCGTCCGCGGATCACCAATCCGGTTTCGGGCAGTGTTTTTGCGCTCGATCCCGATATCCCCATCGACCGTCAGAGGATCGCGGTCATGGTCGGCGGTGCAGTCGCCGGGCACAGGCTGGCGCTCGACCGGACTGATCTGGGCGATGCCGACGCTCGTCCGCAAGTGCTGGTCGGGCCGGGCGTGCATCAATTGGCGTTACGCGATCCGGGAGGGCGAGTCGTCGACCGGATTCGCTTCACGGTTCGCTGATCGCACGGTAACGCAGACGCATGATCGCTCGTCTCACGCATCGCCCGCGCTCTGCCATGCGGGCATTTCTGCGCCAGGAAAGCGCCGGGGGGCTGTTGCTGATCGCCGCTGCGGTGCTTGCGATGGTTGCTGCCAATTCACCGCTGGCATGGACGTATTTTCACGCGCTGCACCTTGAAACCGGCCCGGTGCTGACGCCCAAACTCGGGCCGATGACGCCGCACCTGTGGATCAACGACGGGTTGATGGCCGTGTTTTTCCTGCTGGTCGGCTTGGAGATCAAACGCGAATTCCTCGACGGGCATTTGTCGAGCTGGGCGGACCGGCGATTGCCGTTCATTGCTGCGGCTGCGGGAATGGCAGTGCCTGCGGCCGTTTATCTGGTCTTTACCGGCAACGCGCCCGATCTGGCGCGCGGCTGGGCAATCCCCGCCGCAACCGATATCGCGTTCGCGCTCGGTCTGCTGGCACTGCTCGGCAAACGCGCCCCGGCATCACTGAAACTGTTCCTCACAACGGTCGCGATTGTCGATGACGTCGGCGCCGTCGCGATCATCGCGATCTTCTACACGGCCAGCCTCAATCTCGTCGCACTGGGCGCGTCACTGGCAGTTCTCGCGGGGATGTTTGCAATGAATCGCGCTGGCGTGAAGCATCCGGCGTGGTACTTTGCCGCATTCGCACTGCTGTGGTATTTCGAATTGCTGTCGGGTGTCCACGCGACGGTTGCCGGTGTTCTCGCGGCAATGGCAGTGCCGATCAAAAACACGCCCGGCGCGCCCGATGATAAAGATTCCACGCTTCACCGGATGGAACATGCACTGCACCCCTGGGTCGCATTTGCGATCGTGCCGATCTTTGGTTTTGCCAATGCCGGGGTGGCGTTGAGCGGCGGCGTGAGTGCCTTTGCCCCGCTTCCGCTTGGCATTGCGCTTGGCCTGTTTGTCGGCAAGCAGATCGGGGTTTTCGGGAGCGTCTGGCTGGCCGTCAAAGCAGGCATCGCCACCCGTCCCGCGAAGGCCAGCTGGGCGCAGGTTTACGGCGTCTCGCTGCTCTGCGGCATCGGTTTTACGATGAGCTTGTTTATCGGCGGGCTCGCGTTCCAGAACGCGCCCGAAAGCGACGCGGTGAAGATCGGTGTGTTGATGGGGTCGTTATTGAGTGCCGTGGCCGGGGCGCTGGTCCTGCGGTTTGCGGAGACGAAGCGAAGCTAGGTCGCTGCATTCACTTTGCGGTTACTAAGCCAATTAACCAGTCGGACGATCAATGGGCTGGCGAGGAGCGGAATTAGCGCGAGAATGGGGCTGAAAAAGCACAACGCCAACGCCAGACCGCTCACGATGATCGGTGCCAATGCCGCATGAATAATGGCTTCGCGCGCAATGGCCGAGTCATGCGCATTGACGACAGGTTCGTTTCGTAATCCGTAGATCAGCATGACGCGATAAAGCAGACCCGCGACCATCAACCAACCCGCATAAACAGCAACACCCAATGTCGTGTCGCCATATTCACTGATTACTGCGGTGGGGAATGGCATGAAGGCGATGGTAAGCAGAAACAGCAGATTGCGCCAGACCAAGCCATCATCGCACGTTCGCAAGTGACCGATGACGCGGTGATGGCCGATCCAGAAACGGCCGATCACGAAAAAGCTGATGATGAAGCCCAGATAATGCGGGAACAGGCCCAGCAATGCCTGCCCCAGCGCTTGGCTGCTATGACTCTCAACGCCAGGAAGGCGAATTTCGATGACGAGCAGAGTGATCGCAATCGCGAAAACGGCGTCGCTGAAAAACGCCATGCGCTCAAGCTGAAAACGGTCGTGGGTTTTGTCTGCCATGCTGCCCCCCGCTGTCGAGTCAGAGTTTCGCTGTCAGCTCCGGCACGATTTTGAACAGATCACCGACAAGGCCGATGTCGGCAACCTGGAAGATCGGTGCGTCCTCGTCTTTGTTGATCGCGATGATCGTTTTCGAATCCTTCATGCCCGCAAGATGCTGGATCGCGCCTGAAATCCCGACCGCCATGTAAACTTCGGGCGCAACGATCTTGCCGGTCTGACCGACCTGATAATCATTGGGCACATATCCGGCGTCGACCGCCGCGCGCGAGGCACCGATTCCGGCATGGAGTTTGTCAGCAAGCGGATCGATCAGGCTGTGGAAATTTTCCGAATTTTGCAGTGCGCGGCCACCCGAGACGATGAATTTCGCGCTTGCGAGTTCGGGACGATCCGATTTCGACAATTCGGCGCTGACGAATGCCGACATGGCCTTGTCGCCAGTCGACGCCACTGCTTCGATCGTGCCACTGCCGCCGCTTCGTTCGGCCTTGGCAAATGCCGTGCCGCGCACAGTGATGACTTTCTTCGCGTCGCTCGACTGGACAGTGGCGATTGCGTTGCCGGCGTAGGTCGGCCGCGTGAAGGTGTCGGCGCTTTCGACTGACAGGATTTCGCTGATCTGCATGACGTCGAGAAGAGCGGCGACGCGCGGTGCGATATTCTTTCCGTTCGCTGTGGCTGGCGCAACGAAAGCATCGTGATGGCTCATCAATTCAACGATCAGCGGCGCGACATTCTCGGCCAATGCATGACCATAAGCGGCATCGTCCGCGACATGGACTTTACCGACACCCATTATTTTCGCAGCATCGCCAGCGACCGCAGCAACATTCTGTCCGGCGACGATCAGGTGAACCTCACCAAGCTGCGATGCAGCAGTAATTGCCGATAGCGTGGCATCCTTGATACCAGCGGCGTCATATTCGACCCAAACGAGCGTCTTCATGCTGCGACTCCCATGTCCTTGAGCTTTGCGACCAGTGCATCGACGTCGGCGACTTTCACGCCCGCCACGCGCTTTGCCGGTTCGACCACGTTCAATGTGGTCAGGCGTTTGGCGACGTCGACTCCGTAATCGGCTGGTGTTTTCTGCGCCATCGGCTTCGACTTTGCCTTCATGATGTTGGGCAGCGAAGCATAGCGCGGCTCGTTCAGCCGCAAGTCGGTCGTGATGATCGCCGGCGTTTTGAGCGTAATGGTTTCGAGTCCGCCATCGACTTCGCGCGTGACGGTCACGGTATCGCCGTCGACACTGACCGCGCTGGCAAAAGTACCCTGCGGACGGCCAGTCAGTGCAGCGAGCATCTGGCCGGTCTGGTTGCTGTCATCATCGATCGCCTGTTTGCCGAGAATGACGAGGCCGGGTTGCTCTTCGGCGACGACCGCGGCAAGCAATTTGGCGACGCCGAGTGGCTCGACTTCGGTTTCACTAACGATCAGGATCGCGCGATCGGCCCCCATTGCCAGCGCCGTGCGCAGTGTTTCCTGGCATTTCTGCTCGCCGATGCTCACGGCAATGATCTCGGTCGCGACGCCTTTTTCCTTCAGGCGGATGGCTTCCTCGACAGCAATCTCATCGAACGGATTCATGCTCATCTTGACGTTGGCAAGGTCGACGCCGCTGCCGTCCGCTTTGACGCGGGGCTTTACGTTATAATCGATGACCCGCTTGACGGGGACGAGGATTTTCATGTTCGCTCCAGAGAATCGCTTTACGTTAACGTAAACTAAGGCATCAGCCGCAGTTTTTCAAGCCGCGCGCACTTCGGCAACAATTTTCCTGGCGGCATCGCCCAGATCATTTGCCGCCACGATCGGCAGGCCCGAATTGGCAAGGATTGCTTTGCCTTCGGCAACATTGGTGCCCTCGAGCCGGACAACCAGCGGCACTGACAAATTCACTTCCTTTGCCGCCGCGACAATGCCGTCGGCAATAATGTCGCATTTCATGATCCCGCCAAAGATATTGACGAGGATGCCTTTTACGGCGGGGTCTTTCAGGATGATCTTGAACGCGGCCGTCACTTTTTCCTTCGATGCGCCGCCACCGACATCGAGGAAGTTGGCGGGAAACTCACCATTGAGTTTAATGATGTCCATTGTCGCCATGGCGAGGCCCGACCATTGACCATGCAGCCGATATTGCCGTCGAGCTTGATATAGGCGAGGTCATATTCGGATGCCTCGACTTCCGCTGGGTCTTCTTCGGTCAGGTCGCGCAGCTCGGCCAGATCCTTGTGGCGGAACATTGCGTTGCCGTCGAACGCGACCTTGGCGTCGAGCACCAATAGCTCGTCGCCATTCGCGCCTTTGCACACCGCCAGCGGGTTGATTTC
>JANLWD010000306.1:0-3854 GCA_031364345.1 Sphingomonas sp. | reverse complement strand
GTCGATGTCGTCCATCTGCGCGCTGACTGAAAAGCCGCCTGTGCCCCCATGACGCGCCATCTCGCCGAGCGCCGACCCGCGCAGACCCCGTCCCGGCGCAAGTAGTGACACCGCCTCGAGCACATTGGTCTTGCCCGCGCCATTATCCCCCGTGAGCAGGACGAAGCCGGAGCCGGGCGCGATCGTCGCGGCGGTATAAGAGCGAAAGTCGGTGAGTGTCAGGCGGGTGAGGGACATTGCTGGCCGCCTTATCCGGATCAGTTGCGCCTGTCGAAAATTCCCTATCCGCGCGGCACGAACCGTCTTATCACACGCAGCATCGGACATGGCCGCGGATGTCCCAAATCGCGACATTTCCCAAACACTTAATCCAGGCTGTACCGCTAGATCCGCATTGCGTTAACGTTTGATTCATGAGACTCCACGGGCTGTGTTAAAAAGCGCAGGGAGCGATCAATGAAGACTAAACTTTTGGCGGCAGTAGGCTTAGCAATGATGTCCGCGCCAGCAGTGGCCGCGACGGTAGGGCATGTGCATGACGTGCTTTGCAATCACCAATGGTTTGAGGACCAGGGTGCCTGGTCGGGCGGCTTTAACGCACCTGTGACCTCTTCGATGAGTTCCGGTGGCCTGACATTCATCCTGAACGATCTGGGCGGCGTGGGGATAGGATCGCAGGCACGTGCGGGTTTCGAAGCGGCCGTGGCGCTCTGGTCCGCCGTTTTGACCGACGCGATCACGATCCGGCTCGACGTTCGCTTTGCGACACTTGGCACAGGCATTTTGGGTTCGACCGGATCAACAACCAACACGATCGGTTTTGGCGCGCTGAAGACCGCGCTGACTGGCGATATCACGTCGGCGACGGATACCGCCGCGGTCGGCTCGTTGCAGACGGGTCCGCTCACTTTTGTCAGCAATGAACCGCCCATTAGCGGTCCGATCGACTCGCGCACGCGGTTCCTCGACAACAACAACACGTTCGACAATAACAACATCCAGTCCAATACAGCGCAGCTGAAAGCGCTCGGATTGACACCGACTTACGCTTCTAACAATCCTGATGGGCGTGACGGATCGATCTCTTTCAGCGACGCATTTCAGTGGGATTTCGATCGGTCCGACGGGATCGATGCCGGCGCGTTCGACTTCGTCTATGTCGCCGCGCATGAAATTGGCCATGCACTCGGCTTCCGTTCGGGCGTCGACCTCGCGGATATCAATGCGCTTCCCGGCGTTGCGTTGCCCGGTGTTCGTGGCCTGAACAACATTGGATGGGGCACGATCTACGATCTGTTCCGCTATGGCAGCTTCGAAAATCAGCAGCGCCTCGACTGGAGCATCGGCGGCATGCCGTGTTTCTCGATCGATGCCGGAGCAAGTTGCGAAGGCTTGCTATCGACCGGCCGCCTGAACGGTGATGGCCGTCAAGCCAGTCACTGGAAGGACGATAGTCTGATCGGTCCCGGTCTGCCGCTCGGCATCATGGATCCGACCGTAGGTCGTGGCGTGACGCCGGCGCGGCCGATCACCGCACTCGATCTGCGCGCGTTCGATGCCATGGGCTATAACCTCGCGCGGATTGCCGCGGTTCCGGAGCCTGAGACCTGGGCGATGATGCTCGTCGGCTTTGGGATGATCGGAAGCGCGATGCGTCGTCGGCGATCGGCCATCGCTAAATTCGCTTAAGCGACAGCGCTCTTAAATTAAGGCGGGGGTTATTCCCCGCCTTTTTTTAACATTCTGGTTTTTCGGGGCTTCTGGATCGCGCTGACTGAAAAGCCGCCAGCGCCGTGTTTCCGGGCCATGTCGCCGAGCGCCCCGCTGCGCAGCCCACGATCCGGCGCAAGCAGCGAGACTGCCTCGACAACATAGGTCTTTCGCGCGTCATTGTCGCCGGTAAGCACGACAAAGCCGGGGCCGGGGTCCATCATGGCGGTAGCGTAGGACCGAAAATCCGTCAGAGCCGGGCGATTAAGCGGCATCCCCGCTGTTCTATCGGGGTCAAGCGCGGCTGTCGAAGGTCTGACTTTCGTTTCGGCGTGTTCGATTAAGTATCAGGGAGCGCAAACCTACTCGTAAAATTCGACTTGGCCGTTATCGAGGTCGTAGCGCGCGCCGACAATTTTCAGTGTGCCCGCACGATAAGGATCAAGGATTAATGGTTCGGACGCCGTCCGCAATCGGGTGACCGTCCGCATGACGTTTTCCTTGACACTGGCATCAGCGAGATCGGCGTTTCCCGCGGCTTTTGCTTTTAGCACAGCCGGTACGATCGGTTCGATCATGCGACCGATAGACCCAGGAAACATCGCATTTTTCTCAACAACATCGACGGCGGCTTGCACGGCGCCGCAACGTTCGTGGCCCATCACGACGATCAACGGCACCTTAAGGACAGCAACGCCATATTCGATCGTGCCCATCGCGGCAGTGTCGACAGTGTTTCCGGCGTTGCGGACAATGAACAGTTCGCCGAGGCCACGCCCGAACAAGACTTCGGGTGGAACGCGACTGTCCGAACACGATACAAGAATTGCAAATGGCTCTTGTCCGCGTGCAATGGCAAGCCGACGTTTGCCGTCAGTGTCGACCGACAAAGGCTTCCCAGCGAGGAAATCGGCGTTGCCGCGCTTTAGAATCGCAAGCGCTTCGGCAGCACTGGGGCGCTTGGCGGAATTTGTCGGTTCAGCAGCGACCGCGGCACCCGCGGCAACTGCTGCTGCTGCAGTGGCGCTTGCGACAAAAACTTCACGACGCGATAACATTTCGGACGACATAAAATTCTCCATTATTACGCGACAGAAAATAATAACGGCTTCCGCGCGATCAACTGGTCTACCGAAATTTTATTGAATAGCCACAGATCTTTGCCTCACGACAATGCTCGCCCGTCGGTATCCATTAGCACGTCGCGCCGCCCGACATGATCGGGACGCGAGACGACGCCATCGGCTTCCATGCGCTCGATCAGGCGCGCCGCGGTATTGTAACCCACGCGCAATTGTCGCTGCAGCCACGACGTCGATGCCTTCTGTGACTCTGCGACGAGTTGCCGGGCCTTGCGGTACATCTGATCTTCGGCGCTGTCTTCGCCGCTGGGCGCGCCATCCATGGCGTAGCCGCCATCTTCGGGTTCTTCGGTGACCGACTGGATATATTCAGGGCTTCCCTGACCGCGCCAGTGATCGGCGACGGCTTTGACTTCCTCGTCGCTTACGAATGGTCCGTGGACGCGGACGATCTGTTTGCCGCCGGGCATGTAGAGCATGTCGCCCTTGCCGAGCAGTTGTTCGGCGCCCTGTTCGCCCAGAATCGTGCGGCTGTCGATCTTGCTGGTCACCTGGAAGCTGATGCGGGTGGGCAGGTTGGCCTTGATGACGCCAGTGATAACGTCGACGCTTGGCCGCTGCGTCGCCATGATCAGGTGGATGCCCGCCGCGCGTGCTTTCTGGGCAAGGCGCTGGATGAGAAATTCGACTTCCTTGCCCGCTGTCATCATCAGGTCGGCAAGCTCGTCGACGATGACGACGATCTGCGGCAGCGGTTCGTATTCGAGCTTTTCTTCCTCATAGATCGGCTGGCCGGTATCCATGTCGTAACCGGTCTGGACGCGGCGGCCGAGGTCTGCGCCTTTGGCTTTCGCGCTGCGCACTTTTTCGTTGAAGCTGGCAAGTCCGCGGACGCCGACGCTCGCCATCATGCGGTAGCGTTCCTCCATCTGCTCGACTGCCCATTTGAGCGCGCGGATTGCCTTGGCCGGTTCGGTGACGACGGGCGCGAGAAGATGCGGGATGTCTTCATAGCTCGACAGTTCGAGCATTTTGGGATCGATCATGATCATGCGGCACTGA
>JANLWD010000297.1:0-1546 GCA_031364345.1 Sphingomonas sp. | reverse complement strand
CTATTTGTCAGGCTGGATGGTCGCGGCGCTGCGCTCCGAATTCGGCCCGCTGCCCGACCAGTCGATGCATGAAAAAACCAGCGTTCCCGCGCTGATCGAGGAGCTTTACACGTTCCTTCGCCAGGCTGATTCGCGCGAACTAAACCTGCTTTTCCGCGATCTCGACACGGCGCAGTCCGACGCCGATCGTGCCGTCGTTCAGGACAGGATCAACAATTTTCAGACGCATGTCGTGCCGGTCATTGCCGATATCGACGCCGGGTTCGGCAATGCCGAAGCGACCTATCTGCTTGCAAAAAAGATGATCGAGGCCGGCGCCTGCGCCTTGCAGATCGAAAATCAGGTTTCGGACGAAAAACAGTGCGGTCATCAGGATGGCAAAGTCACTGTGCCGCACGAAGACTTTCTCGCGAAAGTCCGCGCCTGTCGCTACGCGTTTCTCGAACTGGGAGTACCCGACGGCATCATCGTGACGCGCACCGATTCGCTTGGTGCAGGCCTGACCAAACAGATCGCCGTGTCGAACGAACCTGGCGACCTCGGCGATCAGTATAATAGTTTTCTCGATTGCGAGGAGATCGATCCTGCGAGCCCCAGTTCAGGGATTGGGCGCAGTGGCGACGTCATCATCAATCGTGACGGCAAACTGCTCCGGCCCAAACGCCTGCCGTCGAATCTGTTCCAGTTCCGCGCTGGTACGGGCGAGGATCGTTGCGTCCTCGATTCGATCACATCGTTGCAAAATGGGGCCGACCTCATCTGGATCGAAACCGAAAAGCCGCATGTCGAACAGATTGCGGGCATGATGGACCGGATCCGCGCGGTCGTGCCCAATGCCAAGCTTGTTTACAACAATTCACCCAGCTTCAACTGGACGCTGAATTTCCGCCAGCAGGTTTATGATGCAATGGTCAAGGAAGGGCTCGATGTCTCAGCTTATGACCGTGCCGCGCTGATGAGTGCCGATTACGACGAAACCGAACTCGGTATCGCTGCCGACAAGCGGATCCGGACGTTCCAGGCGGATGGCGCCAAGCGCGCGGGGATTTTCCATCATCTCATCACTTTGCCGACCTATCACACTGCGGCATTGTCGACCGACAATCTGGCCAAGGAATATTTCGGTGAAGCAGCAATGCTCGGTTATGTCGCTGGCGTTCAACGGCGCGAAATCCGCGAAGGCCTGGCCTGTGCCAAGCATCAAAACATGAGCGGATCGGATATTGGCGACGACCACAAGGAATATTTCGCTGGCGAAGCGGCGCTCAAAGCCGGCGGCGCACATAATACGATGAACCAGTTCGGCTGAGTCGCGGCGAGGATTAGCTTGCTAATCTCGACTCGCGATCAGCCCGGCCGACGGCGCGCCGCGCCGATCGACGGCAACGGCTTTGCCGGTGTCGGACCTTCAGACTTCCTGGGGAGGAAGGACACCCGCCGGAGCAATCCGGCGGGTGTTTGCAATTGCGCCATCGATCATCGCACGACAAGAGATTGAGCGATGACCGAACTTGCGGGCCTGCGCATACTTTTGATCGAGGACGAA
>JANLWD010000279.1:0-7234 GCA_031364345.1 Sphingomonas sp. | reverse complement strand
CAGCGCGCATCGGACATCGATGTCGTGTGGATCTATGGCTATGGCTGGCCGATCTATCGCGGCGGCCCGATGTTCTGGGGCGACCTCGAAGGCGCGAAGAAAATTGTTGCCGGACTGGAGAAGCACGGGTTTGCAGTGGCGTCGAGCTTGAAAGCGAAAGCTTGACAGAAAAAGCGTTATTTCGCAGCCGGATAACGACGAAAATTGCTGCGCAGACGGTGAAATAAGTCATTTTTAATAATAAAAACAAGGGCTTGTTTTAACCGTTTCCGCGCCCATTTATGCTTCGTCCTATTCTGGACTTATGAAAGCTTTCTGTCATGCATGACATCGTCGATACAGCGGTTGCCGCTGGATCATTCAACACGCTCGTCGCCGCGGTAACCGCAGCCGGGCTTGTCGACACATTGAAAAGCGCCGGACCGTTCACGGTATTCGCGCCGTCGGACGCCGCCTTTGCAAAGCTTCCCGCGGGCACCGTTGACGAACTCGTCAAGCCGGAAAACAAGGACAAGCTGACCAAGATCCTCACGCTTCACGTGCTTTCGGGCAAAGTGATGGCTGCCGACGTCACCGGCAAGAAGATGGAACCAGCTTCGGTTTCGGGTGAAGCGCTTCATGTCGACGGCACGAACGGCGTCGTTGTCAGTGGTGCAACCGTGACCACGGCGGACATCGAATGCACCAATGGCGTTATTCACGTCATCGATACGGTCATCATGCCCAAGGGCTGATCGGCGTCACCGCTTTATTTACTCTTTATCGTTAAGCCCCGCCTGATCGACCGGTCAGGTGGGGTTTTTCGTTCATGGATATGTATCGCGGCGCAACGTTCAACATGGGCAACGACCCCGACGAAGCCGGTGCCGAGCAAAAGCGCGATCCGCTGGCCAATTCGCCCATCGGCACCGTCATCGAAATCGCCGGCTCGTCGTCGCAGGTCCGACTCGACCTGAACGCCATCGCCAAGCTGACCGATGCGACCGACCCCTGCCTTGCGATGGGCGGGCAAGTCGGCAGCCAGATCAAGGTGAAAGTCGGCTCGACCTGGTTGATGGCCAATTTGCGCACGCTCAAAGTCGACGGCGATCGCGAAGGATCGGCAATCGGCTTCATCGATTTCATGGGCGAAGGCGATGAAGAACGGCTGACCGGCAAAGTCTATAATTTCCGCCGCGGCGTCACGCGTTATCCGTCGCCGGGGTCACAGGCATATCCGGTCACGTCGGCCGACATGAAACAAATGTATGCCGCCGACGACCGCCCGCATATCGAAATCGGCAATGTCTATCCGACGAAGGATATTCGCGCGGCATTGTTCGTCGATGCGATGCTGGGCAAGCATTTCGCGCTGCTCGGCTCGACCGGCACGGGTAAATCGACCAGCGCTGCACTGATCCTGCACAAAATCTGCGAACTGGCCCCGCAAGGTCACATCGTCATGATCGATCCGCACGGCGAATATTCGGCAGCGTTCAAGACCAATGGCGCGCTGTTCGACGTGTCCAACCTGCAAATGCCCTATTGGCTGATGAATTTCGAAGAACATTGCGAAGTTTTCCTGACGACGCAGGGCAATGAACGCCAGACCGATGCCGACATCCTGTCGAAATGCCTGCTTGCGGCGCGCGCCAAAAGCCGGGCAGCGGAGGGTATTTCGAAACTGACGGTGGATTCGCCGATTCCCTATCTGCTCAGCGATCTGACTGCGATGATCGTCACCGAAATGGGTCAGCTCGGCAAGGCGACCGACAACGCGCCCTACACCCGGCTCAAAGCCAAGATCGACGAGATCAAGGCCGATCCGCGCTACAGCTTCATGTTCTCGGGGATGCTGGTTGCCGACAATATGGCCAATTTCCTCGGCCGCATTTTTCGCCTGCCGGGCGATGGCAAACCGATTTCGATCATCGACGTTTCGGGCGTCCCGTCGGACATCACTTCGGTCGTGGTCGCCGTGCTCGCACGGATGGTGTTCGACTATGCCATCTGGAGCCGCAACGAACCGCAGCGGCCCATCCTGCTCGTCTGCGAAGAAGCGCATCGCTACATCCCGTCCGACCGCGTGACGACCGGCGTCGCAGTTCGCAAGATCCTCGAGCGGATTGCCAAGGAAGGCCGCAAATACGGCGTTTCGCTTGGCCTCATCACGCAACGCCCGTCGGACCTTGCCGAAGGCGTCCTGTCACAGTGCGGCACGATCATCGCGATGCGACTGAACAATGACCGCGACCAGGCCTATGTGCGCAGCGCCATGCCCGAAGGTGCGCGCGGTTTTCTTGACACGATCCCGGCGCTTCGCAACCGCGAATGCATCATCTGCGGCGAAGGCGTCTCGATCCCGATTCGCGTTGCGCTCGACAATCTCGACGAGCTGAAGCGTCCGGCATCGAGCGACCCGCTGTTTTCCGACTTGTGGAAAGAAAGCGGCGGCGAGGAAGACATGCTCAACCGCGTGATCAAGAAATGGCGTTCGCAGGGTCGATGACCACGATATAGTCAACGCCATGTCGACCCGCCCCAAATCCGCCGTCAGCACCGGCGTCGGCCTTGCTGGTCTGGCGGGACTGCTCAGCTGGTTTGCCGTGGCGCGAACATTCGGCATGTCGGGCCCCTACAGCGCGCTGACCAATGTTGTCGCATGCGGACTGCCGATGGTGCTGTGGTCGATCCTCGTCGACAAAGTGCATCGCAATCCGTCGACAGGCATCGATTGGGACCGGCCGTTGACGCCGCGCGCCGATACGCTCGACATCAGCCTTGCCAAGCTCGCAGGGCTTTGGGCGACGTGGGCGATCATCGGTTCGATCTATGCGCTCGCGCGGTTTTACTGGTCGGGCAATTACATTTTTGCGATGCGCTGTTTCACTGTGGCCGCACCGTTTTTGTTCGTCGCGTCGCCATTCTACGTGATCTGGCTCGACCGGCGGCTGACGCATCCCAAGGACGGCGCGTGGGCATTTGGCATCTGGCTGATGGGGCAAGGTCCCGCGGATCGGACGGCAATTGCCGATCATTTCCGAAGCTGGGCCGTCAAAGGCTTTTTTCTGGCGTTCATGATCTCGATTGTGCCCGGCGGATTTTATGAAGTCGTGTCGCGCCCGTGGTCCGAAATCAGTGCAGGGCCGGTTTCGCTTACCAATTATCTGATCTCGTTCATGTTCGTAGTCGATGTGGCGCTGGCGACCGTCGGCTATCTGCTGACGATGAAACCGCTCGACGCGCATATCCGCTCGGCAACGCCTTATGCCGAAGGGTGGGTTGCAGCGCTGATCTGTTATCCGCCGTTCATCCTGATGGGAAGCGGCGGACCGCTCGATTATCATCCCGGCACATTTGGCGATCAAAGCTGGGCGCACTGGCTGGGCGACAACGATGCGCTGTTGTGGCTCTGGGGTGGATGCCTCGTGCTGCTGACGGGGATTTATGCCTGGGCGACGGTTGCGTTCGGTTTGCGTTTTTCAAACCTGACGCACCGCGGCATCCTGACGCACGGGCCCTACGCTTTTACAAAACATCCCGCCTATCTGTCGAAAAACGCGTTCTGGTGGCTGTCGACGCTTCCGTTTCTTGTCACGACGGGCAGCCTTGTCGATGCCGTGCGCAATTCGGCGATCCTTGCGCTGGTCAGCGGCATTTACTGGTGGCGCGCGAATACCGAGGAAAAGCATTTGTCGAATGACGTCGCTTACCGCGACTATGCCGCGTGGATCGCCCGGCGCTGGCAGCGCTAGCTGAGCGCCATCCACACTGCGACTGCTGCAACTGCCGCCGTGTCCGCTCGCAAAATCTGGCTGCCCAGCGACACCGCGACGGCACCCTTGGTTGCAAGGATTTGGGTGCGTTCGGCGTCGTCGAAACCACCCTCGGGTCCGATCAGGATGACGGCGGGTCCCGGATGGGCGGCGACGGCGGAAGCGATCGCTTGGCCACCGGCTTCATCGGCAAAAAACAACGTACGCCCGACGAGCGTCGCAAGCCAGTCGGTGAGGCGTATCTGTGAGCACAATTCGGGCAGCGCAGTGCGGCCACATTGTTCGGCGGCTTCGATCATGTGCGCGCGCAACCGGTCATCCTTGACCTTGTCGACCACTGCGCGGCGCGTCAGCACCGGAATGAAGCGCGCGACGCCGAGTTCGCATGCCTTTTCGGCAACCCAGTCGAACCGTGCCCGGCGGATCGGTGCCGCCGCAAGCCACAGATCGCGAGCGGTTTCACGCGGGCGCAGATGATCGACGAGATTGAGGATCAGGTCGCGTTTTGTCAGCATCGCAACTTCGGCAAGCCATTCGCCGCCAATGTCATCGAACAGTTTCAATCGCGTGCCGATTTTCACGCGCATGACCGCGATCAGATAATGCGCCTGTGCGCCGTCGATGCGGATTTCGGACAAACTGGACAGTGGCGCGTCGACGAACAAGCGAATGCCGCTTTCGGGCGGCCAGGCGGGCGTTGCGGGCATCAGCCGGGTCTAGCGGGTCGTGATGGCGGCGTCACCGCGCGATGGACATCGGGTCCAAGCCCAAGGCTGGTCAGCAAAACCGCACCTTCGATCGACATCAGCAACCGCACGGCAGCATCGGTGCCCGATTGCGAATCGTCGGTTTCGAGCTGATCCGCGAGCCATGCGACAAATCCCCGAGCGATGTTTTCGCCGACATGGCGACACGTTGTATCGCCGCGCGCCGACAGGCTGGCAATCTCAAGCCAGAGCTGCAGATATGGCCAGACTGCCGGATCGGTCAGCATCTGCATCACATTCGCTTCAAGCAGGGCAGGCGACATCGGCACCGGTGCGCGGTGCGCATCGAGCAGCGTCGTCATCCGCGCTGCCACGTCGGCGAGGACCGCGCCGATCAATTCGGCTTTATCGGCAAAATAATAAAGCAGCATCCGGTCGCTTGTCCCGACGGCCGCGGCAAGCGGGCGCAAGCTGGTCGACGCCATGCCATGCGCAAGGACATGGTCAGCCAGTCGCGCGACAAGCAGGGTACGGCGGTCGGCGCGGCGGTCAGGTTCAAGGCTCATACATTCCTGTAGCAATCGCTTCATCATGTTGCTATGTAGCGACTGCTACATAATGCAGGAGAGGATTAATGACGATTTTCTGGCAACGCTGGCTGACTATCTGGTGCGCGGGCATCGGCATATTCGGGATTGTGCTTTACGGCGCGGGTTATGCCGCAACCACAGCACCTGTCGCTGCTCTGTTCGACGCGTTCGGCAGTCCATTCCCAACCGACCCTGACCGTCATCTGCGATTTACGACGTCGCTGATGGGTGCGGTCACGTTCGGATGGGCCGTCACATATTATGCCGCGTTCCGTGCGGCATGGCAGCTTGAGCGAGCTGCGTGTTCGGGTATCTGGCGCATTCTGACCACTGGTGCCGTCCTGTGGTACGCAATCGATTCGGTGGCGTCGGTGGCAAATGGATTTCCGCTGAATGCCGTGTCGAACACGATCTTCCTTACGGCTTTTCTGATACCCGTGATTGCCAGCCGCGCCCTGTCGGCTCACGTAGCGTCGCACGGGGCTGGTCGAGGCAACTGAAACACCGTTAAGACGATAGCATGGATACTGTCGTTCCTGACACCGAACATCGTGGCCTGATCCGCTGGTTGCCGCGGCGCGCGCAACCATTTGCCTCGCTCGCGCGGTTCGACCGGCCGATCGGCTGGTGGCTGCTGTTCTGGCCGGGTGCGTGGGGCGTGCTGCTGGCGGGCGGGCTCGCGGCACGCTGGCCCCTGATCCTGTGGCTGCTTGTCGGCAGCATCGCGATGCGCGGCGCGGGCTGTGTTTATAATGATATCGTCGACCGCGATCTCGATGCCAGAGTTGCACGGACGCGCAGCCGGCCATTGGTCAGTGGTGCGGTGACGCCTACGGCTGCATGGATCTGGCTGGTCGTCCTTTGCCTGATCGGGCTGCTCGTTCTGCTGCAACTGCCCATGCTTGCCCAGATCATATCGCTGGCCAGCCTGTTGCCCGTCGCCGCCTACCCCTTCATGAAACGGATCACCTGGTGGCCGCAAGCGTGGCTGGGGATCGTCTTTTCATGGGCTGCGCTGGTCGGCTGGACTGCCGTGACCGACGAAATCGGCGCGCCAGCACTCCTGCTTTACGCCGGCAGCATCGCGTGGGTTGTCGGCTACGATACGATCTATGCGATGCAGGACCGCAATGATGACGCGCTGATCGGCGTGCGCTCATCGGCATTGCGGCTGGGATCGCGGGTGCGCGGTGGTGTCGGCGGATTTTATGCAATCGCGATTTTGTGCTGGGCAACCGCGATCTGGCAGGTTCGGCCCGACGTGCTTGCACTGGCAGCACTGCTCCCCGTCACGATCCATCTGGCCTGGCAAGTGGCGACGCTCGACACTGCCGACGCAACCGATGCACTGGCGAAATTCCGCTCGAACCGATTTGCCGGATTGCTGATGGCGCTGGCATGTGCAGTTGTGGGATCGGCCAGCCTTCCCTAAGCGCTGATGATGCTTTCTTCCGATGACGCGCTCGATCGCACGACCGACCTTGTTGCCCGTGCTGTCCGTGCCGGAGCCACTGCCGCCGATGCCGTATATGGCGGCAGTGCGTCGCGCGATGTCGCAGTGCGGCTCGGCGTGCTCGAAGATGTCGGAAGCTCGGAAAGCGCCGAAATTGGCCTGCGCGTTTTCGTGGGCAACCGATCGGCGACGGCGTCGACATCGGATTTTTCGACCAGGTCGGTCGATGCGCTGATCGAACGGACGGTCGCCATGGCGCGCCTTGCACCCGAGGATCTTTTTGCCGGACTCGCGCCCCCTGACCTGCTGGCGAGCGGTCCCTTTGCGACTTTCGACACCGACGACGGACATGACGTCACGCCCGAAGCCCTGAAAGCCCGCGCGTTCGCTGCCGAACAAGCCGCACTTGGCGTCGCAGGCGTGACCAACAGCCAGGGGGGAAGCGCAAGCACAACGCGCGGAGTCAGCGCGATCGCAACGAGCACGGGATTTGCCGGCGCGACGACAGGCAGCAGCCACAGTGTCTCCGCAAGCGTTCTTGCCGGCGAGGGCGACGCGATGCAGCGCGATTATGCCTATCATTCGGTTCGCCACTTGAGCGACCTTGACGATGCCGCCGCGATCGGACGCGAAGCTGGCACGCGCGCGGTCGGCCGCATGAATCCGGTTCGCCTCAAAAGCGGGCCGATGACGATCATGTTCGATCCGCGCGTCGGGCCGTCGCTGATC
>JANLWD010000313.1:0-1571 GCA_031364345.1 Sphingomonas sp. | reverse complement strand
GCTTTGTTTACCGGGTAGTCCGGTGCTCCTGCGACGCCTGTTTTTCGGGACGCCTGGGCACCTGCGTTCGCTGGAGCACGGAGGTTGGAATGGGTATCGAAAGCCAGAATTTCGAAAGTGAACATGAAGCCGGACCGTCTTGGGCGCGGCCGAACTGGCCACCACTCGATACCGGCGCACTGACCGCGGCGCTCGACCCGACGCAGATGGCGGTCGAGATCAAGAAAGCCGTCGCGAAAACGGGTGCGCCCGTTGCCGAAATCGACCTCGTCAAAGCCGCATCGGATTCGATCAAGGCGATGATGCTGATCCGCACCTATCGGGTGAGAGGCCATCTTGCCGCCAATCTCGATCCACTGGGCCTGACCAAGACTGATCTGCCTGCCGATCTGACGCCCGAATATCACGGCTTTACCGAAACCGATCTTGACCGCAAAATCTATCTCGGCGGGGCGTTGGGCTATGAATGGGGCAGCATCCGCGAACTGGTCGCCACGCTGCGCGCCAATTATTGCGGCAATGTCGGCCTCGAATATATGCACATCAGCGACGTCGAAGAACGGCGTTTTTTGCAGGAACGCATGGAAGGCAAGGATGCCGCCATCGCCTTCAGCCCCGAAGGCAAGAAAGCCATCCTCGCCAAGGTGATCGAAGCCGAACAGTGGGAACGCTTCCTAGGCAAGAAATATGTCGGCACCAAACGCTTCGGGCTCGACGGCGGCGAAGCGATGATCCCCGCGCTCGAAAGCATCATCAAATATGGCGGCGCGATGGGCGTGCGCGAAATCGTTTACGGCATGGCGCACCGCGGCCGCCTGAACATGCTCGCAAACGTGATGGCCAAGCCCTACCGCGTGATCTTTCACGAATTTTCGGGCGGCAGCGCCAACCCTGACGATGTCGGTGGATCGGGCGACGTCAAATATCACCTCGGCACCAGCACGGACCGTGAATTCGACGGAATCAAGGTGCACATGAGCCTCGTTCCCAACCCCTCGTACTTGGAAGCCGCCGACCCCGTCGTCTTGGGCAAAGCACGCGCGATCCAGACTGACCGGGGCGATCTGGAGGATCATGTGCAAGTCCTGCCCGTGCTGCTTCACGGCGACGCGGCCTTTGCGGGCCAGGGGATCGTCTGGGAATGCCTCGGCTTTTCGGGTGTGCGCGGGTACAACACCGGCGGCTGCATTCATTTCATCATCAACAACCAGATCGGCTTTACGACCAGCCCGCAATTCGCGCGCTCCTCGCCTTACCCGTCCGACGTCGCCAAGGGCGTTCAGGCACCGATCTTCCACGTCAACGGCGATGACCCCGAAGCCGTCACATTCGCATGCAAGATGGCAATCGAATTCCGCCAGCGCTTCCACCGCGACATCGTGATCGACATGTGGTGCTATCGCCGGTTCGGCCATAACGAAGGCGACGAACCGAGCTTCACGCAACCGCTGATGTACAAGATCATCAAGACACATCCCGGCGTCAGCGATGTCTATGCCGCGCGGCTTATTGCCGAAGGCGTCATCGACAAGAATTGGGCACCCGCGCATGTCACCCGTTTCACCGCGATG
>JANLWD010000312.1:0-5687 GCA_031364345.1 Sphingomonas sp. | reverse complement strand
CGACGACATTTCACAAGAATGGTTCGGCCCCATTCTTCACGTGGCGACATGGAAAGCCGGCGAACTCGAGGCGACTGTCGCTGCAATCAATGCCAAGCATTTCGGCCTGACGATGGGGCTGCACAGCCGGATCGCGCGCAATGCCGACACCGTCGAAGCACTGGCGCACGTCGGCAATCTTTATGTCAACCGGAGCATGATCGGCGCGATTGTCGGATCGCAGCCATTCGGCGGCGAAGGTTTGTCGGGCACCGGACCAAAGGCAGGCGGCCCGCATTACCTGTCGCGCTTTTGCGTCGAACGCGTGACTTCGACCGACACGACCAGCGCGGGCGGCAATGCGACGCTGCTCAGCCTCGACGATGTCGGTTTATGAAGGCAGGACCAACGTTCCGTCGGGCGCGGCGGTAAACGCGATCTGCGTTGGATTGGCGAGGCGGATGCCTTCGGTTTCGAAGCGTTTCAGGATGGCGATGCTGATGCTGTGCCGCGTCCGGAACACGGTGTCGTAAACCTCCGAATGGACATCATATTGCAGCTCAAAATCGAGCGCTGAGGGACTGAAGTTCAGCAGTCCGCACCGCACCAGGCTGGCCGGCGGGCACGACGCAACGACTTCGCCCAGCATTGCCGGTATCCGGTCGAGCACGTCGACGGGTGTCGATTGGACCAGCCCGAAATTCATGACGATCCGGCGCCGGTCGAGCCGCGCGAGATTGTGAATTTCCTTTTCGAGCAATTGTTTGTTGGCGATGATGATCTGTTCGCCGGTGATCGCACGGATCCGCGTCGATTTCAGGCCGATGTCCTCGACGTCGCCCGACGTCGTATCATAACGGATGGCATCGCCCTTGCGAAATGGCCGGTCGAACAGGATAGCAAGTGCCGCGAACAAATCGGCAAAAATGCCCTGCGCCGCCAAACCGATGGCAATGCCGCCGACGCCCAGCCCGGCGATCAGGCCAGTGACATTGACGCCGAGATTCGACAGGATCAAAATGACTGCGACGGCAAATAGCACCACCGTCACGAGAAGCCGGATGATGCCGAGCGCGCTGACGAGTGCGACATGACCGTCGGGGCTGTGCGCGCGATATTCGACGACACCCAGAATGATTTCGCGCAGGAAAACCGCCGCTTGCAGCGTGACCGCAATCACGAACCCGAAATAGACCGTGCGCGCCAGATCGTCGGGCGCGTGCGAATAGGTTGCGACGACCTGAAGCGCGACACCGGCAATGAACCACAGCCGGATTTTCGCCAGTGCACCACCGATGATTCGCGGCCATTGGCTTTGTTCGGAAAAGCGTCGCGTCGCGCGTCGGCCGAGCCATTTTGCCCCGAACAGCAGTCCCGCCACGATGATGGCAAGCGCCGTCGCGACGATGATCTGTGTCGAATGGATTGCGATCCAGTCGATACTTTCGGTCCAGAGCGCAGCGATGCGCATGTTAAGGTCGTCGAGGCTTGCCATCATCGCGCCGCTATCGACACGCGCGCGGCGCTGGCGTCAAGATGCGATCGCGGCCGGAGTTTTTCGACCGAACGGGAGTGCCGAGGCATCGCGTGCGCGCCGCGCGGCATAGGTATCGAGCCCGATTTGCAGCCCCACGAGCATGTAAACGAACGGTTGAAACGCGATGCCGACGAACAATGATCCGATCAGATAGACGAAATGCCCCTGTTGCAGGGCATTGGCCAGACTGCTCAGCCATTCGAGCCCGACCCGCTTTTTGAAGCGCGCGCGGAGGATTTCCATCCGGATCAGCCCGCCGCCGTGAATGACGAGCCAGAGGAACAGACCGGCAAATCCCTGTTCGCCGAGCATTTCGAAATAAGACGAATGATAGGCGCGCGCCTGATCGTTTTCGACCGATGTCGACACATCGGTCTGTGCCCCGCCGCCTTCGATACTTTGTGTGACGACCTGGATCTTGTTCTGGCGATAAGCGTCGAAACCGCCGCCGAAAGGATGATCCTTCACATAATCCCATGTCCACGCCCATACCGCGAGCCGGGTCCCCGCCGAAGCATCGGATTTATAACCCTTGATCGTGTCCATCCGGTCAGTGAAGCTCGACGGCAGCAACGGAATCGCGATGAGCGCAGCGACGACAACGCCGGTCACATAAAGCATCCGCCGCCTCGTCGAGCGCAGCATCAGGATTGCAAGCACCGCAATACAGATAAGGCCGGTGCGAGCTTGCGTGCCGACCGGGATCAGCAAGCAGGCAAAGACCAGCGCATAGCCGAAAGTCTTCACGCGCCAGTCGGTCGGAAAGATCGTGCCAAAACGCACCAGCCATAAGATGAGCGGAATGATCGCAATCGCGACAGTCGAGATGATGCTGCCTTCGTAAAGCCCCGAATTGTTCGCGACCATCAGGTTGAGCGCGCCGTAACCGCCCCCCGACGCAACCGTCTTGATGCCGCCGACGATGATGATCGAGGCCGCCGACAGGATCATGAACAGCGCAAGCGCTTCGATCCTGAGCTTGGTGCGCAGCGTCAGCGGCAGGAATATGCCGAATGCCAGAGCTTTCCAGGCCCAGTCCCACTTCGCCAGCGCTTCGAGCGGAAAGTCGGCTTGCGACGTCGTCACTCCGCAATAAACGAGGAGGATCAGCATGAGGATTTGCCGGGGCACCACGCGCGTATCTTTTTTGTCGTCGAACAATGCCCAGCCGACAACCGCAAAGACGACCATGATCAGCGAAATCGGAACAGTGTTGAGGAGCAGATAAGTCAGCCGTTGCGGCGACACGATGTCGACATAGACATAGCCGAGCACAAGCAGGAACGGACGGCGAAATCCCATCCCGACCAGTGCCACCAGGAACGCAACGAACGCGAGATCGCGCATTATTTGCGGCCCCAGCCGGTCCGGGGTTCGTCATCCTCGCGATCGAGATCGGCGCGCGTCAGCAGCTTCCATGCCGCATACAGCAGCAAGGCATGCGTCAGCACCAGAGAGAAATTGTCGATCATGCGCGATGCATTAGGATAATCCGGTTGACGTCGCCTTAAGTTTCATTGTCGCATATGGCGCGGTCCGATGCGTATTCTCCACGTTCTTGACCACAGCCTGCCTTTGCATAGCGGCTATACGTTTCGCACGCGCGCAATCATGCGCGCACAGATTGAAATGGGCTGGACTGTCGCCGGCGTGACCGGCGTTCGCCAGAAACATGGGAACGGCGCACTGGGCCCCGGTTTCGTCGAAACCGTCGACGGCCTGACGTTCCATCGCACGCCGCCGACGCTAAAATTGCCGGGGCCTTTGTCCGAACTCAACGAAGTGCGCGGACTGGCGCGCACGCTCGACGCCGTCACGCGGTCGTTTCGCCCCGATGTCATTCACGCGCATTCGCCGATGCTCAACGGGCTGGCAGCGCTCGGCGTGGCGCGGCGGCATCACTTGCCGATGCTTTATGAAATTCGCGCATTCTGGGAAGATGCCGATGTCGGCAACGGGACTGGCACCGAAGGATCGCTGAAATTCCGGGCCACAAAAGCACTCGAGACGTGGACCGTCCGCCGCGCCGATGCCGTGGCCGTCATCTGTGACGGTTTGCGCCGCGATCTGATCTCCCGCGGGATCGACCCGGCAAAGATCATGGTATCTCCCAATGGTGTCGACATGCACATGTTTGGCGATCCGCCGGCGCGCGACACCGCACTGGCGGCGCAGATCGGGCTGGCGAACGGCGATGTCATCGGTTTCATCGGCAGCTTTTACGATTATGAAGGGATCGATGATCTGATCGCGGCTATGCCCGCGCTCATCGCACTGCGCCCGGCAACGCAATTGCTTCTCGTCGGTGGCGGGCCGATGGAAAATGCGTTGCGCGGACAAGCGGCAGCATCGCCCGCGGCAGGGCATATCCACTTTGTCGGACGCGTTCCGCACGATCAGGTCGATCGTTACTACAGCCTGATCGATGTGCTGGCCTATCCGCGAAAAAAAATGCGCCTGACCGATCTGGTCACGCCATTGAAGCCACTCGAAGCTATGGCGCAAGGCAAGCTGGTCGCGGCATCTGACGTTGGCGGGCACCGCGAACTGATCGAGGATGGCGTGACGGGCACCTTGTTTGCCGCGAACGATCCGTCAGCGATCGCGGCCGCGTTGAGCGAATTGCTTGGCGACCGGACGCGCTGGGCCGCGCGGCGTGCAGTCGCGCGAAGATTTGTCGAAACGGATCGTAACTGGTCGTCAAACATTTCGCGTTACGAACCTGTTTACCGTAATCTGATCGCGGTGCATTCGGGCGTTGGGCGCCAGGTGATTGGCGCCGGTGAAGGAATTGATTGATATGGTTACTCTGGCCCGTCGCGCTCGGCATATCCCCTTTGCGCCGGTCGTCGCCGTGCTGTTCGGCGTCGTTGCGGCGATACTGGTCGCCGCGGTGCCACAATGGCTGTTCGAACGCGCAGTGGTGGCAAGTGGATTGCCGACGATTGTTGCCGCTGCTGCGCCGCCGCTCGGACTGGTCGCACGGCTACTGGCGATCGCACTTGCATTTGCCGGCGTGGCTTTGGCGCTGTTTGCATTGATTGCGCCGATTGCCCGGATGCTGGAGGGCAAGGCGCGCGCGCGGACGCCGTGGCGCGATGCTGGTTATGATGCGGCGACCGCTGCGGAATTCACCGATCAGATGCCACCGCGCCGTCCGATTTTCGCGCCCGACGAACTCGGTGCGCCGCTCATGTCCGATGCGGCAATTGCCCATATGCCGCTGACCCTGGCCGATCAGGGAGGCGATCCCGGCGACGACGCGGCTGAACTGGCGACACCCGTCGATGTCGCCGACCTGGCGCAGGTTGCCGATGCGCCCGTTGTTGCCGAAGCACCCGTGATTGCCGATACATCGATTGCCGGACTCGTTCGCCGTCTCGAAGTCGGTCTGGCGCGCCGAGGCTCGATCGATCACGATCCTGACGGATCGGGACAGGCAATGTCTGATAATGCATCGCTGGCGCTTGCACGGCGCTGGATCATGTCGGAAACGGAATCGACGCCTGATGACGATATGACAAGCGCTGATCCGGCATCGGAAAGTGCGACGATGCGCCGCCAGACCGGGCGCTGACACTCAAGCGATTTTCCGTGATCATGCGTCTCATTCATCCGGACGCGCTCAATGGGGGCCGGCCTTTCGACCGGTCCCCACTGCGCTGGATGGTGGCCATGATGCTTCCGGCGTTTCCGCCAAACATGATGGCACCCGATCCGAGCGTTGCCGCGGACCTTTGCGTCACTGATCCCCGTTTCCAGTTTTCATTGTCGCATCGGTACCGCGATTGCCTCAAATCCGTATCGCAACTTGTCCGTATCGCTTTCACGACACGTCCCGGCTGCGACGGGATATTGCGGCGATTTGATCCGACAATAATGACATTTCATTCTGCTTGCGCAGATAGCATGGCATTATTACCGGTTCTAGCATCACTGGTTGAAGCGCCCGTTTCCGATTGCTCGCCTTAGTGATTATGCTTCGAAGCTGTCATGTCGATCTGAGTCGCACCAGCGCTTTATTGCTCATTTTGCCTGTGAGTAACGAGGATATCGGGCATAGAATCAGGCCCAGTCGAGAATCCGCCAGCCTTTGGCTTTGGCCATCCGCCGAAGCGGGCCGTGCGCGTTGACCGCAAACGCTTCATCGGCCCAATCCATCGCGGGCGAA
>JANLWD010000240.1:0-16568 GCA_031364345.1 Sphingomonas sp. | reverse complement strand
CGTCCAGACGTCAAGCTATGGATCGATGATTCCGAAACTGTTCGGGACGGTGCGGGTGTCGGGCACCGTCATCTGGGCAACCGATCTGAAGGAAAGCCGGACGACGCGGTCGAATGGCAAAGGGCGGGGATCGACCGATCTTTACAGCTATTCGGCGTCGTTTGCGGTGGCGCTGTCGGGACGGCGGATTGCCGACATCGGGCGGATCTGGGCCGACGGAAAATTGCTGCGCGGGGCAGCCGGCGATTTCAAGTCCGAGACGGAGTTCCGCTGGTACCCCGGGGACGAAGGACAGGCGATCGATCCGCTGATCGCGGCCAGCGAGGGGATCGGCGCAACCCCGGCGTATCGCGGCGTGGCTTATGTCGTGTTCGAAGACATGCAGCTGGCGAGTTTCGGCAACCGGATACCGTCGATCAGCTTCGAAGTGATTGCCGATGCTGCTGGTACAACGGCGGGGGCGGTCCTGTCGGGCCTGAGCGCGATTGCGAATGACGGCGGACCGGCGCTGATCGGGCTGGCCGCAACCGGTGACAGTGTTCGCGGCGTTGCAGAGGCGCTACACCTGACGATGCCATTTTCGACGGTGATCGAGGATGGCGTGCTGACCGCGCGGTTCGGGACAGGGCCGTTGCAGACCATCGCGCGCGAGGATCGCGGAGCTTCGGTCAACGGGAAGGCCGTGGCCCTATCGACCGAGCGTGTCGCGGCGGCCTCGATTCCCGAAATCGTGACAATGGCCTACAATGATGTATCGCGCGACTATCTCGTCGGCGCACAGCGGGCAAAGCGTGATGGCGCCGCCCGACGCGAGATGCGGCTCGCACTGCCCGCAGCAGTGGCGGCTGGCGCGGCAAAGGCGATTGCCGAAGCGCGACTGGCACGCATGTGGGCTGAGCGGTCTCGGGCAACGATAACGCTGCCGTGGCGTGCGATGATCGTGGGACCGGGAGACCGAGTTACGGTGCCGGGGCTGAACGGCGTTTGGCGTGTCGCAAGAATGACGTTCGAGACGATGGTCGTTCGGCTCGATCTCGTGCTGGTTGCGCCGACGACTCCAATTGCGCAGCCCGCGGATCCCGGGCGAAACCAACCGCAAGTCGATCTGCCACATGGCCCCACGGTTCTGCAGATCATGGACTTGCCGCAACTGGGCGACGTTCCCGATACGATGCCGTTCATCGCGGTTGCGGCGAATGGACCGACCGGCGGATGGCGCCGTGCCACCTTACTGGCAAGCATCGATGGCGGTGCGACATATCGTGATGCTGGCGTAACCGGCATTGCTGCGGTGATGGGTCGCACACGGACAGTCCTGCCCGGCGGTTCGTGCGACTTGATCGACCGCGTGAACATGGTCGAGGTGCAATTGGTGCATTCCGGCATGACTTTGCGCGATGCCGATGAAGAAGCGTTGCTCGGCGGGGCCAATCTGGCAATGGTCGGTAATGAGGTGATCCAGTTCGGGCGTGCCGCCCCGGTTGCGGCGGGACGATGGCGCCTTGCCGAATTGTGGCGCGGTCGCCGGGGCACCGAATGGGCCGTGAGTTCGCACGCCGCGGGCACCGAATTTGTCCTGATCGAGACCAGTGCACTGGCGCGGATGGACAACTCGGTCGCCGTCGCCAATACCGTCGTAATGGCGATTGGCGTTGGTGATGCGACCGGGGTGGTCGCGGGCGGCCCAGCCGATGTCGGAACCAATGTCCGGCCATTGTCACCTGTCAGCGTCACCGCGACGCTATTAAATGGTGATACACTGGTTAGATGGATCAGACGATCGCGCGACGGCTGGCGCTGGCGTGATGCCGTCGATGTGCCGGTCGGCGAGGAAAACGAGCGGTACCGCGTGACCAAAGTGGCGGCGGGGCGTCCCGATGTCATCAGCGAAGTCATCGCACCTGTGTGGACATATTCGGCTGCTGATCGGGCCGCCGATGCCGCAGCAGGCGCCGCGGTCGTGACCGTTTCGGTCGAGCAGGTCGGCGTTTTCGGTGTGTCGCGTCCGACAGCCATCAACATTGCGACAAATTGAGGAGACGGCAATGGCTTTACAAACGGATCGGCTGAAGATGCCGCTGCTTGCCGCGGCGCAGGCACAGAAGGAAGTCACGCATAACGAAGCGATCGCGCTGGCTGATATTGCGATTCAGGCTGTTGTTCAGGCAGTCGCGCCGACGGCTGTTCCGGTTTCGCCAGCAATCGGGCAATGCTGGATCGTTGGCATCGCGCCGACGGGTGCATGGGCCGGACGTGCGGGGCAAATCGCGGCGTGGACCAGCGGCGGGTGGCGATATGTCGCACCCTTCGAAGGAATGCAGGTGTGGAGCATCGCCGATGCCACTATCGTTCGTCGGACTTCTGCGGCGTGGGTGACCGGCGCGCTGACCGGCACGAGCGTATCGATCAACGGGCAGCAGGTTATCGCCGCGCGGCAGCCGAGAGTTGTTCCGCCGACAGGGGGCAGCGTGGTCGACGTGCAGGCGCGTGCGGCGATTGCGGCCCTGATCGCGGGCCTCGAGTCACACGGATTGTTTTCAGCGACTTGACCACGATGCAACCTTTCGGGTGCTGCGTTGTTTCCGCTTCGGTATCCAGAGCTTATGCTGTAATCTGCGACAAATTGGCAACAGTTTAGCCAAATTGGACGCTTGCACGGGCACAATGCTTTGGGTAGTGAAAAGTGGTGTCCGAAGTGACAATTTTGAAAGGGGTTTTTTATGCGGAAAATGGCAATCGCGGTAGCGCTCGCCTCCACCGCCATGGCAGCACCCGCGCTCGCGCGGAATGATGCATGGTACATCGGTGTCGAAGGCGGTGCGATGATCGTCGAAGACATCAACTTCAAGCTGGCAAATACATCGACCCAGATTCTGAACAGCAATCAGCGGCTCGGTTATGATGTCGACGGAATCATTGGTTATGATTTCGGCGGTTTCCGGATGGAAGCCGAAGTTGGTTACAAGCAGGCCAATATCGAAGGTCATACAACGTCAGTCGCTCTCGCAGGCATTCCAGCAGGCGTTTACACGAAGACGCGCTCGTTCGGAACGACGTCGGCGCTTAGCTTCATGCTGAATGGCTTGCTCGATTTCGGTGACGACGATGGCCTCAACGGCTTCGTCGGCGGCGGTGTCGGTGTCGCCCGCGTCAAATTCAGCAAATATGGCATCACGCCTACGACGCTGCTCGATGACTCGGATACAGGCTTTGCATACCAGGCATTGGCGGGTGTTCGTGCGCCGCTGTCCGATAATGTTGACGTTGGTTTGAAGTATCGTTTCTTCAATGCTGACAAGGTGAATGTCGTTGCCAGAACGGGTGCCGGGCTGGACACGCGTTTCCGGTCGCACAGCATTTTGGGCAGTCTGATCTACAACTTTGGCGAAAAGGCGGAGCCGATGGCACCGCCGCCACCGCCACCACCGGCCCCCGAGCCAGCACCACCGCCGCCACCACCGGCTGCAGCGGTATGTTCGCCCGGACCGTATATCGTGTTCTTTGAATGGGATAAGTCGGACGTCACGCCGGAAGCAGCATCGATCCTTGACAATGCCGTCACTGCATATGGTGATTGTGGTCAGGCTCAGGTCATGCTTGCCGGTCACGCCGACAAGTCGGGTACGCCGAAATACAACCTCGGTCTGTCGCAGCGCCGCAACGATGCCGTGCAATCTTACCTCACCGGTAAAGGCATTCCGGGTGGTGTGATCACGACCAAGGCATTTGGTGAAGGCGCACCGCGCGTCGAAACTGCCGATGGCGTGCGCGAACTTCAGAACCGCCGTGTAGAAATTTCCTACGGCCCCGGTTCGGGAATGTAATCAAACCTTCGGGTTTCGAAATGAGGGGCTGGTCGATCGACCGGCCCCTTTTTTTGTGCATGTTTTCGCTTGAAGCACGCACAGCGTTCAGCGCACACTCGGCGGTAAGAAACCGAAAGAGCGCATGACAAATACGCTAACCATTCCTGCGCCTAAATCCGTGCCGCTGCTCGGCAATCTTCACCAGATTCCCAAAGCAGGGCTGATCGGCCATTTGTTGTCAGTCAGCAAAGATTTCGAAGATCCCGGTATCTTCAAATTGAAGTTCGGCAGTCGTGTCGGCATTTTCGTGACGCACCCCGACCTTGTTGCCGAGCTTTGCGACGAAACTCGCTTTCGTAAAATTCCCGGACCTGGCCTTCGCGTCGTGCGGAAATTTGCAGGCGACGGATTGTTCACGGCATTCAGCGACGAAGCGAACTGGGGCAAAGCACATCGCATTTTGCTGCCCGCATTCAGCCAGCGCGCGATGCGCGGCTATTATGACAATATCCTCGAGGTATGTGATCAACTAATCGCGAAATGGTCGGGCCTGACCGGGCAGGATGTCGTCATCGCCGATGACATGACGCGGCTGACGCTCGACAGCATCGCAATCGCAGGATTTGGGCACCGGTTCGACAGCTTCGCACACGACGATATCGACCCCTTTCTCGAAAGCCTGGCGAGTGCGCTCGGCGAATCGCTCAACGTGATTACACGATTGCCGATTCAGCAAAAATTCGCGTCGAGATCGACGGCGCAGTTCAACGCGGATATTCTCGCGATGAATACACTCGTCGACGGCATCATCGCCGACCGCCGCGCGCATCCGACCGATGCACGAGACCTTCTCAATCTGATGCTGACGGCCGCGGATCCCGACACCGGTGAAACGCTCGACGATGTCAATATCCGCTATCAGGTCCTGACATTTCTGATTGCCGGGCACGAAACGACATCGGGATTGCTGACATTTGCCTTCATGGAAATGTTACGCGCGCCTGCCGTGCTCGCGCAAGCTTATGCCGAAGTCGATCGTGTCCTTCCCGGCGACACGCGTCCCGCTTACGAACATTTGGCGCATCTCAAAGTCATCGAGCGGATCATCAAGGAAACGCAGCGGTTGTGGCCGACGGCCCCCGCATTTTCGGTGGGACCTTTCGAAGACGAGATCATTGACGGGAAATGGCGATTGCGCAAGGATCGGCCGGTCAACATCTATGCGCCGGGGCTGCAGCGGCATCCCACCGCTTGGTCGGACCCGCAGGAATTCGACATCGATCGCTGGTTGCCCGAGGCTGAGGCAACGCACCACCCGCATGCATATAAGCCCTTCGGCAATGGTGCGCGGGCGTGCATCGGTCGACAGTTTGCGCTTGTCGAAGCAAAACTCGCGATTGCGATGATCTTGCAGAAATTCGCGGTTTCCGACCGACACGGCTATCGCCTGACGCTGAAGGAAACGCTGTCGATCAAACCCGATGATTTCAAGGTACGCCTGCGGTTGCGCGGGGATCACGAGCGGCTGAGTGTCGCTGCGCCGGTTGTCGTGACAACAGCAAATGCAGAGATCGCCAGTGCATCGGGTGCAGGACAGCGGCTGTCCGTTATTTATGGCACAAGCCTGGGCACGGCGCGCGATATTGCCGAAGAGATTGTCGAACGGGCAAGCGCTGACGGATTCGAATCACGCGCCATTTCAATGGACGATGCACTCGACACCTTGCCTGAAGACCGAGTCATCGTCGTCGTGACGGCAACCTATAATGGTCGCGCACCCGACAGCGCGCTAGCCGCCGAAGCTGCGATCGATGCCGGACAATTTGCCGGAGCGAAATGGCCCGACACGCGTTTTGCCGTGCTCGGCATCGGTAACAGCCAGTGGCCAAATTATCAGGCATTTCCAAAGAAAGTCGACGCCGCCTTTGAAGCAACAGGCGCGCAGCGATTGTGTCCGCGCGGCGAAGCCAATGGTGATGGCGATTTCGATGGCGGAGTTGCCGCATTTCTCACGACATTATGGGCGGCGCTGGGCGCCAAGGGTGAACCCGTCAAGGCAAGTGCGCTTTCATTGCAGATTGTCGATGGCCGCGATGCGCGCGCAGCGGTGTTGCCCGATCAGGCAGCTGCGATGGAAATCATGCGCAACGACGAAATGGTGCGGCCCGCCGAAGGATTGTGGGATTTCGCCAAAGAACTTCCGCGCGGATCGACGCGTTTTGTCACGATCAAGTTGCCCGAGGGACAAACCTACGCTGCGGGCGACCACATCGCGATTTACGCGCATAATCGCAAGGAACATGTCGATCTCGCCATCGAAAGGCTGGGCGTTGCCGGCGCGATGCAAGTCGTGCCTTCGGGCGCAAGTGGACGGTTTCGCCATTTGCCGATCGGCCGGATGGTCACCGTTCGTCAGTTGCTGACCGACTTCGTCGAAATCCAGGATCCGATGCCACGCCGCGCCATCGATGTTGTGATCGAGCAAACGCGCTGTCCGCATACGAAGGCGGAACTGGCCAATTATGCTGACGACAGCGTCTGGCAGGCCGAAGTTGCCGATAAACGGCTGACGCTGCTTGGTCTGCTGGTCAAATATCCCGCGGCCGAATTGAGCCTCGACAGTTTTGTCGAATTATCGTCGGCGATCGTGCCGCGTTTTTATTCGATTGCATCATCGCCGATCGTCAGTCCGGATGCCGTCGACCTGATCGTCGGCACTGTGCACGCGCCAGCATGGTCGGGAATCGGCACGCATCAGGGATTTGCGTCGACACATATGCGCGACCTGAGTCCGGGCGATCATGTGTTCGGTTATCTTCGTCGTCCAAATCCGCCCTTTGCGCCGCCACAGGATGGGGCGGTACCGCTGATCCTGATTGGTCCGGGCACTGGCTTTGCGCCGCTGCGTGGATTTATACAGGAACGTGCAGCGCTTTCGGCAACAGCGCCGTGTCATCTATTTTTCGGCGCACGTCATCCGGACCATGACTGGTTATGCCGGACAGAGATGGCGCAATGGGCCGATGCTGGCGTCATCGACCTGCACATGGCCTATTCACAAGTCGATGGGCATCCGCATCGTTATGTCCAGGATGCGATCTGGGCCGCGCGCGACGCCGTGTGGGACATCGTGGCAATAGGCGGGCAGATTTTCTTATGCGGCGACGGCCGCTACATGGCACCGGCAGTGCGTGACGTGCTGATCAAAATCCATATCGAGAAAACCGGCGGCGACCATCTTTCCGGGTCAAACTGGCTCGAAGGAATGATCGAGGATGGTATTTATCATCAGGACGTCTTTGGCTTCGGAAAATAAACCTACTCACCCGCCCGGAGCAGTTGGCGTGCAGTCCGTGCCGTTTGCACGATAAAAAGCACGACGAGGATGATCCCCAAACCGCCGATGAACAGATCGAACGGTGACAAGCCCTTGATCGACACCGACGCAGGCCCGACCACGAACATGCAAAGCGTCATTGCGATGAGGACGAGGCGCAGCTCGGTCGGCCCGGCAGCGACATAGGACAAACGAAATTCATCGACGACGCGCGCCGCCACAAAGGTATGGATCGACAACAACAGATAAGCGCCAAGCCCGAAAAGTGCGACGTCCATTCGTAAAAACGGGCTAAGCCCGAGGCCGATCATGATCAGCAGATTGCCGAGCGCATCGGTGCTGTGATCGATGAAATAGCCGAAACGCGGGCGTTCGATCTTGCGAAAGCGTGCGAGCGACCCGTCGAGCGAGTCACCGAACCAGTTGATGAAATAGGCGACGACCGAAAGCCAAAGCCACCAGACATTGAAAAAGCTGAGCGCATAGCCGGTCGCAACGAGCGCAGCCCCAAAAAAACCGATACTGGTCAATCGGTCGGGCGTAATCGACGGCGGCATCCGCGCCGCGAGCCATGTCAACAGCCGGCGTTCGCCGACGGCAAGCATGTTTTGCTGAATTCTTCGGACTGGCTGGATTGTTGCCATGGCGTTAATCTCGGCGTCGCGGAGGTGCGACCGGGTCGTCGATATTACGCAAAATGGTCATAAAGTCGAAACAATTATCAGACGCGTCGGTTCCGTCGCACACACCCTCTTGCCGGTCACGATAATCCGGTTCAGCATGTTTTCACGGATTTCATGCCAGACAGCGTGAACGGGGAGTGATTGATGCAACAACTGAGCGGGCAGGACGCAAGTTTTGTTTATATGGAAACGCCGTCGACACCGATGCACATCGGGTCGGTCGGAATCTATGATCCGTCGACCGCACCGGGCGGGTTCGTCCGGTTCAAGGACATCCTGAAGTTCGTCGAAAGCCGGCTGGGCGGCGCGCGATCATTCCGCGAGCGCTTGGTGCGCGTGCCGTTCGATCTCGACCATCCATATTGGATCGATGATCCCGATTTCGACATCGAATATCATATCCGGCACATTGCATTGCCGGCGCCGGGTGACTGGCGACAGTTGTGCATTCAGGTCGCCCGGCTGCATTCACGCCCGATGGACCTGACCAAGCCCTTGTGGGAATTCAACATCATCGAAGGGCTCGACAATATTCCGGGCCTGCCCAAAGGGTGCTTTGCGCTCGTCGCCAAGGTGCATCATGCCGCGATCGACGGCATGTCAGGCGTCGAGATGTCGGCCGCGGTCCATGACCTGTCGGCCGACAAGTCGAATCGTTATCCCGAAGTCGAATGGCAGCCCGATGCCAAGCCCGGCATCGGCGAACTGATCATCAGTGGTTATTTCAATGCCCTGCGCCAGCCGCAGAAATACCTCGAAACCGTGGTGCGGTCGGTGCCGGGCATTGCGCGGCTGGCCGCTGAACTGACCAAAGGCGACCTGTCGATTGCCGGCGCACGTGTTCCGCCCAAAACCCGCTTCAATGCCAAGATTTCGTCGCACCGCGTATTCGATGCCGCATCGTTTCCGCTGTCTGGTGTTCGTGCCATCAAAGAGGCCGTGCCGGGTGCGACGGTTAATGATGTAATTCTTGCGATCATCGGTGGTGGATTGCGCAAATATCTGGAAGCCAATGATGAGCTACCCGACCTCAGCCTGACTGCAATGGCACCGATTTCCGTGCGCCAGGAGGGCGAAAAGGCTGCGCTCGGCAATCTGGTGTCTGCGATGGTTGTGAGCCTCGGCACGCATATCGATGACCCGCTCGAGCGGCTGGCGCATATCCACCTTGATGCGATCAATTCGAAAGGGCTGACCAACGCCGTCGGTGCGCGGACATTGACCGATTATTCGCAGCTGATCCCGAGTGGCCTGGCCGGGCTTGGCGCGCGGCTCTACACGCGGCTGGGTGTTGCCAATGCGATGGCTCCCGTGTTCAATGTCGTCGCCACTAATGTCCCGGGAAGCCGGGTGCCGCTGTATTTCTGCGGCGCAAAAATGGTCAAGATGTACGGCTTGGGACCGATTTTCGACTCGATGGGAATGATCAACACGATCTATTCCTATGTCGACGATATCGCGGTCAGCTTTACGTGCGACCGCGATATGTTACCCGATCCCTCAGCTTATGCTGCTTCGCTGCAGATGTCGTATGAAGAATTGCTTGCCGCCGCGCAGCAGCCCCAGCCGTCCTCGACGGCAAAAACGAAACCCAAGAAGATCAAGGAGAAAGCATGATGGCAAAAAGTGAGAAAGCGGCCGAAAAAATGACCGAAAAAATGACTGGCACAGTCAAGAAAGCCGGCAAGTCGATCAAGGAAGCAACCGAAAAAGCAGCCGCCAATGCTGCCGCTCTGAACGGTAAAGTCATTGACCATGCCGAAGAAAACACACGCGCGGCATTCGCTGCGATGCGATCGGCCGCCAGCGTGAAGTCAGTGCAGGAACTGGCAAAGATTCAGGCGGATTTCGTGAAGGAACAGGGCGCACGGTCGATGACGCATGTTCGCGAAGTCGGCGACATGATTGCCCAGTTCGGACGCGATACCATGGCGGCATGGCGTCCAAACAAGGACTGACCCGTGCCCTAATGCAGGTTCGCGTGACCCGATGAGGGATAGAGAAACACGCGAAGTCCTTTGCGATCGAACGGTTTCCATTCGCCATCGGGCTGTGCCAGCCGGTCCGCGACGGCATAGAGAACGACCGGGTTGACGCCGAGGCCGCAATGGCTGCCGGGCACTTCGATATTGTCAGTCGTTGCAGATTCGGGTTCGATACAGCTTTGCCAAGCGACGATGCCGTCATATTTTGAATATATTGCCGTCGACGGCACGGGTGGTGCCAGAAAACTTTCATGCAGTTGTGACTGCGTGTCGGGATCTTTCATCCGTTGTCCCGACATCATTTCATAAAGCCGCCAGACATTCGTCGAGCGTGGGTCACCGGCAAATGGCGATCCCAGTGTCACGATGTCGCGGACGAGATCGGGGCGGCGACGTGAAAGCTGGCGCGCGAGTATGCCGCCAAGGCTCCAGCCGACAAGCGAGACTTTTTTCCCCGTTGCAGCGTAGATTTCCTCGAGGCGTGCGATCAGCTTTTCACCCTGTCGCCCGATGGCGCGTGGCCCGAGATTACGACCGAGTTCCCAGGCATGCGCGTCATAACCCATGCGGGTAAGATAACGGCGCAAAACTCCCGTCGACCGGTCGGTGGTCGTAAATCCCGGCAGGACGAGAACCGGATGACCGTCGCCGCGCGGTGCCATCCAGAGCAAGGGCGCCGCAAGCGGAAGTGATCCCAATTCAGCGATCGCGCGGGGAAGTTCGGTCAGCGCGAGGATGGGCGATGGCGGCCGGGCCGATTTAACACTCTGTGATTCCACGTAAACTACTCCTGCTCCCCCACCCGCAGCCTATACTGTTCGGGGCGACAACCAGCATCCTGCCCGAAAGGGTCCGGTTGTCCAGCAAAATTGTCATGTGGGAGTGTCAAATCCCCAAGACGCCTTTGCATCGCGAGCGCGGCGCGTATCGAGCGCAAGAATGGCGAGATCATAAACCCGCCCATCACGATCGCGCACATGATCGCGCAACAAAGCTTCGCCTCGAAAACCAGATTCTTCGAACAAAGCAATCGCGCCGCGCTGGTCGGGCGTCATGCGCGCAACCAGTCGCGTCGCGCCACGATCGGCTGCCAGTGCGATGCTGTCGTCAAGAAGGATGCGCCCAAGGCCGTGACTGCGCACCGAAGGCGCCACCAGCAGCCGGATTTCGGCAACGTGCGGCGACCAGCTGAGCCGATCGCGGACGATTGCAGTCGTTGCGACGACAGTCGGGCCATCGAGCGCAACCAGCGTATCGATCTCGCCATCGGCGACAGACTGCGCCCATGCTTCGATAACGCGAGCATGCTGGATATCGCGGCTGAGGAATAACAAGTCGTGCGGCGGCAAGCTCGCGGCAAACTGGCCGACGGCAACCACGTCGCCGCGTTCGAAGGCGCGGATCGCAATCGGCCGATCGTTGATCATCAAAGTTTTCACAAGCTTTTCACGCCGAGCCATTGATCGATTTGCGGCCACAATCGCCGGATCGCGTTTGCGCCAGCGACGAGGCTGACGTGGCCACCCTTTAGGACCACGGCCTGTTTGTCGGTCGATCCGATCATGTCGATCAGCGGCGCCGACGCCGCAGCCGGGACGATGTGATCATGTTCGGCAGTCACGTGCATGAAGGGTTCGGTGATCGCCGAAAGGTCAACGGTGCGACCGCCGACGGTCATGCGCCCCTCATACAAGTCATTGTCCCACATCAGTTTTTGTGTCGTCTGACGGAAATATTCGCCGGCGAGCGGCAACATGTCGGCTGCCCAGCGATCGAACATGCGATATGATTTCACGAATTCATCGTTCCACATATTGTCCCACAGGCGGATATTGCCCGCGACTTGCGCACCGGGACGGAGCATCGAAAATGCCGTGTAAAGCATTTCGGCGGGGCAATTACCGAATGTTTCGACAACCTGATCGACATTGAAAAAGCGTTTGTCCGACCATGCCTGAAATGTTTCCATGGCTTTGAAATTGACCGGTGTCGTGAACGTGATGAGATTTTTGAGGCCCGCATCGCGGTGGAGCGCGGCCCATAGCAGCGACAGCACGCCGCCAAAGCAATAGCCGATCACGCTGAGGTCGGGCTCGCCGCTTTCGACTTTGACACGCTCGACGCATGCCGGCAGAAAATCGAGGACATAATCCTCCATCGACAAGGTATTTTCGCCGGCACCAGGCGCTTCCCAGTCGATCATGAACACATCATAGCCCTGGCGAAGCAGGAATTCGACGAAGCTTTGCCCCGGCACCATGTCGAAAATATAACCGCGATTGGTCGTTGCCATGATGAGCAAAACGGGCACGCGGAACACTTCGTCGACGACCGGTCGATAATGGTACAGACGCAGCGTGCCGCGTGCGATCAGCGTTTCTTTCGCACTCGCGCCAAGCACGGGATCGGGCGAGGTGAAATAGCCCAGCCCCTTGATATTTCGCTGCATCGCACGATCGAATTCGGTGCGCGCGATTTCGAGCGGATCGACGGTGTCGCTCATGTGCCGGTCGTGCGTGTCCGCTTGGGTTTTGCGATGCCGGGCGCAGCATTGGCGGGCGCCGTGATTTTGGACTCAATGCGCGCAAGTGTCGCTTCGACTGCGGCCAGCCGGGCGCCAAGCGCTTCGACATCGCCTTTGCTCGGCATGTTGGCCGCGGCCAGCAATTTCGCCATTGCGTCATGCGCACCTTGTTGCGCCTTCAGCGCGACACCGGTGACCTGGTGCATGGCAGCAGCGTTTTCGGGACGGCCCATGAACTGACCGCCGAAATCATTCGCCATCTTTTCCCACTGTGTCACAGCGTCACGGAAGATTTTCATCGGGTCGACGCCCAGCGGATCGGTTGGATTTGTGCTCATCGGAGGAACGTCGGACGGCGTTGGCTACAGGTCAAGCGCTATTCGCTTTGTCCGGGCCCCGAAGCAACACGTGCCAGGTCATCGAGCGCACGCATCCGCGTGAAATCAACAATCTGCTGGGCCAATGTGTCGAGTTGCTTGACCAGCGTCGCATCAGTGACGGCGCCGTCTTCACCGAATACCGGTTGTACCGAATTTACCGTAACGGCCATCGGCGTGGGCCATCCGCGAAGAGCGTGCACGATGCTACGAAGCGTCGCAAGTGTGGTTCCGGTAGCTTGCCAGCCGGCCGCAACGGAAATCAGCCCGACTGCGCGTGCTTCGAAATAGGGACGATCGTCCTTTGCCATATCCTCGACATAATCGAGCGCATTCTTGATCAGGCCCGATACGGTCCCGTGATAGCCGGGCGAGGAAATGACGACGCCGTCTGCGCGGCGCAGGCCATCGATCAGTGCGACTGCCTTTTCGGTGCGCGGGGTGCCATATCCATACATCGGCAAATCAAGTGCATTCCCGTCGAAACACAGCGTGTCGGCGCCCGCAGCTTCGCATTGCGCAAGCGCGTGTCGCAACAGCCGCTCGGACGAACTGTTGCGTGTCATCGTGCCGCCGATGCCGACGATCAGGGGTTGGGTGTGGCTCATGCCGCGCGCTTAAGCCGCTCTGCATGCCAGCGCAAATGATCGGCCATAAAACTCGAGATGAAATAATAGCTGTGGTCATAGCCCGCCGCCATGCGCAGCGTGAGGGCAATGCCAGCATCGTCGCACGCGCGCGACAGCAAATGCGGCTTGAGCTGTTCTTCGAGGAAATTGTCGGCACCGCCCTGATCGACGAGCAGTTCGGGAACGCGCGCACCGTCTTCGATGAGCGCGCACGCATCATAGTCGCGCCACGCCGATTTTTCGGCTCCCAAATAGCGCGACAGCGCCCGTTCACCCCAGGGACAATGCATTGGCGACGCGATCGGTGCGAAGGCCGAAATGCTTTTGAACCGTGCCGGATGACGCAGTCCGATGGTCAGCGCGCCGTGCCCGCCCATCGAATGGCCCATGATTGCCTGTCGCGACATGTCGGCCGGAAAATGTGCGGCGATCAGGGCGGGAAGTTCAGCTTCGATGTAGCTTCGCATGCGAAAATGCGTCGACCACGGCGCTTGCGTCGCGTCGACGTAAAAGCCCGCGCCTTGGCCGAAATCATACCCATCGTCATCGGGCACGTTGGCACCGCGAGGCGATGTGTCGGGTGCAACGAAGATCAGGCCATGTTCGGCACATGCCGCGCGAAATTCGCCCTTTTCGGTGACGTTGGCATGCGTGCAGGTAAGGCCTGAAAGATACCAGACGACAGGCATCGTCGTATTTGTCGCATGATCGGGGACGTAGACCGAAAAGGTCATGCCGGTCCCCGTGCTCGAAGATGCATGGCGATAAACGCCCTGCGTGCCATGATGGCTACGCGTCGTCGATAGGGTTTCGAGCGTCACGCGGTGCGCAGGGTCGGCACCGATCCGAACAAGCGGGGCATTACGCTGACGAGGGCGAGGCGAAGCACCGCGAGACCGACAAACCAGACGAGATCGTTCGCGGCTACCCTTGCCACGATTTCGGGCGTCGAACTTTCGAAGCCATCAAGTGCGAACGCACCAACGAACATCACCGCCTGATAAGCGACGATCGCGATTGCAATTGCCGTAAGCGACTGGACCGAAATCAGCTTTGCGCCATTACTCAACACAAGTTTCGCAGCCGCAAGCGCGGCAAATGCAGCCGCGCCGATGACTGCGCCCCAGACATAGGCCTGGGTATCACGCGGAAAACTAAGCAGCGTGAAACCGACGAATTGGTTCACGCCCCAGACGGCTGCGATCAGTGCCATCGCCTGGCGCGTTGGCAGAGTGAGCGCCGCCAGCGCTGCGATTGCCGCGAACGGAAAAACACAAGCAAGGCCATAACTGCCCACGGCTGCTGTCAACCCGAGAGTCGCGGACCACATCAATGTGGCGGTTGCCGAACCCGGGCCCGTCATCGCATTGCTCATCGACACTTCCTTTTCATCCTCGATGTCGTAGCCGCGTTTGCCGCGCGGCTCAACGGGTTAGAATTTCGCGCGTAGCCCCATATGCGCGTTACGGCCGAGCGTGTTGAAGCCGGTCGCAACCTGATATCGCGCGTCGAACAAATTCTCGATGCGGCCATAAAGCGTAACGCCCTCAATAATCCGGATCGATCCGCGCACGCTTGCAACGACGAAACCATCAAGCCGCGCTACGTTGCTCGCATTGTCAAAACTGTCACCGACAAGGCTGACTGTCGTGCCAAGCCCGTAGCGTCCGCTCGTCCAGTCGAGCGAGGCATTCGCCGTGTCGCGCGGGCGACGGGGCAAATCCTTGTCAGCGTTCGGCGCAGTTCGGTTAAGCGAGCGCAAATGCGTGAAATTCGCGCTGAACATCAAGCTGTCGACCGGTTTGGCCAGCAGTTCGAATTCGAGCCCATCGGCCGTCGCGCGCGCGATATTGAGATAATAGGCACCGAATGTGCCGCGCCCGGTGCACAGCGGGTTCGGGTTGGTCGAGCAGCTGAAAAAGACGATCTGGTCGCGCGTCTTGCGGTCGAATGCCGTCACGCGCGCGACAAGGCGGTCGCCGAGCAGCCGCTGTTCGATGCCGACATCGACGCTGCGCGCTCGTTCGGGCGTCAGCGCCGTGTTGCCATAGCTGGCAAACAGCTGATCGAGCGCAGGCGCTTTGAACCCTTCGGCATAGCTTGCGCGCAATGTCGTGCCGCCAAGCGAATAGGCAATGTTGCCGCCGAGCGTGGTTTCACCACCGAACGTGCGGTGATCGTCGTGGCGGACGCCGCCCGCAAGATTGAGCCCTGCGACAGGTTCGACAAGCAACTGTCCGTAGACGCTCGAAAGCCGCGTGCGCTGTGCCCCGCCGGAAAAGCTGCTTTCGGCGCGCGACCATTCGCTTTCGGCACCGAACACCATCCGTAACCAAGACGACAGCCGCGCATCGCCCTGAAGCTCGGCGCGCTCGCTGCGCCCCTCAAACCGCGAGTCGCCGAAAGCACTGGTCGAATCGCGGCGAATATCACTGACCGAATATGCTCCGCGCAGCGTCAGCCCCTGATCGAACAATTTGGCATAACCGCCCGCATAACCATTGACCTGTCGCGTGGTCGACGTGGGGTTGAACCCGTCGAGTTCGGCGTAAGTCCGTGCATAAAATCCGCGCAAGTCGAGGCCGAAATTCTCGCTCAGCGCCACTTCGACGCGACCGTTAGCTTGCTGGCGGTCCGCACCGTCGCGTTCGATGTTATTTGCCTGCGCCGATATCCCCGCAGTCGAGAAATAGCCGCCACCGAGCGATGCTTTCACGGGTCCGGCGCGAAACGCAATGTTCCCCGACACATTACCGGTCTTGTAATCGCCATATTCACCGCGTGCCTGAACCGTCAGTGTGTCCGACGTGGGCAACGTCACGATGTTGACGATGCCGCCCATTGCCTGGCTGCCCCAGATCACCGAATTTGCACTGCGCAGGACTTCGATCCGGTCGATATTGGTCGTCTGCAGATTGCCAAAATCATAAGCACCGCTGGGTGATGCGGGATCGTTGACGCGGACACCGTCGATGAGAACAAGGGTCTGGTCCGATGACGCGCCACGAATGAAAACGCTAGAAATGCCGCCGAATCCGCCGTTGCGGATCGACGAGACGCCGGGAGTTGTTGCCAGCAGGTCGGCGATCGCGACGGTCTGGCGCGTCTCGATCATGCTGCGATCGATGACAGTGATGGCCTGACCGACAGTTTTTGCATCCTGTTCGACGCGGTTGGCGGTCACGACGATCGTTGCGTCGTCGGCAAGCACGGGGGTGGGCAGCAGC
>JANLWD010000227.1:0-14730 GCA_031364345.1 Sphingomonas sp. | reverse complement strand
GGTCGACATGATGCTCGCTCTTCCCGCCATGCAGCAGTGGGAAGCCGAAGCGCTGGCGGAAACTTGGCGCGAACCCGACCATGAAGCTGAACCGACCGCGTTTGGCACCATCACTGCCGATTATCGAACAGGTTGATCGCTACGCAGTTCCGGCTCTAAGACGGAGTAATGGCCAGCCGTCCACGCACGCTTTACGAGAAAATCTGGGACGACCATGTCGTCGATCGCCGCGATGACGGAACGTGCATCATTTATATCGACAGGCACCTTGTCCACGAAGTGACCAGCCCGCAGGCTTTCGACGGGCTGCGGCGCGAGGGGCGCAGCGTGCGGCGGCCCGACCTTACCCTTGCCGTCCCGGACCATAATCTACCGACGACCGCGCGGGTTGATGCCAGCGGCCAGCGCCTGCCGATTGCCGATAACGAAAGTGCGCAGCAGCTGGCAATGCTCGAAGCCAATGTCGAGGCATTCGGCGTGCCCTATATCGGCGCGACTGCCGCTGCTCAGGGCATCGTCCACGTCGTTGGGCCCGAACAGGGCTTTACGCTGCCCGGCGCCACACTCGTTTGCGGTGACAGCCATACTGCGGCTCACGGTGCATTGGGCGCTCTCGCATTCGGCATCGGCACGAGCGAAGTCGAACATGTTCTGGCAACACAAACGCTCCAGCTAGCGCCGTCGAAAACTATGGAAGTGCGCGTTGACGGGGAACTGGGCTTCGGCGTCAGTGCAAAGGACGTCGTCCTTGCAATTGTTGGCAAGATCGGGGCGGCGGGCGGCACTGGCCATGTCATCGAATTCACCGGATCGGTAATCCGCAATCTGAGCATCGAAGGCCGTCTGACGGTCAGCAACATGGCCATCGAAGCCGGCGCACGATCGGGCCTCATCGCGCCTGACGACAAGACATTCGATTATCTCAAGGGTCGCCCGATGGCCCCGACCGGCGCCGATTGGGAAACCGCCGTTACTTATTGGCGCACCCTGCCCAGTGATGCGAACGCGCAATTCGACAAAACGGTCACGCTCGATGCCGCCGACATCGGGCCGAACGTCACGTGGGGAACCAGCCCTGAAGATGTCGTCGCGATTACCGGTATCGTGCCCGATCCGATGAGCTTTTCGGATTCGGGCAAACAGGATGCAGCCGCAAAATCGCTGGCCTACATGGGGCTCATGCCCGGCATGCGGATGCGCGATGTTGCTGTCGAGAATATCTTTATCGGCAGTTGCACGAACAGCCGCATCGAAGACCTTCGCGCCGCAGCGGCCGTAATCAAGGGACGGCACAAGGCGGCGGGCGTGAAATGGGCAATCGTTGTGCCGGGATCAGGTTTGGTCAAGGCGCAAGCCGAAGCCGAAGGGCTGGACCGCATTTTCATCGATGCTGGCCTCGAATGGCGCGAACCGGGCTGTTCGGCATGCCTTGGCATGAACCCCGATAAAGTGCCTTCGGGCGAGCGCTGTGCTTCGACCAGCAATCGCAATTTCGTGGGACGGCAAGGCCCCGGCGCGCGGACGCACCTGATGTCGCCTGCGATGGCAGCGGCGGCGGCAGTGACGGGACGGCTGACCGACGTTCGGGAACTGATGCGGTGACGTCGACAATCATTTTCGTTCTCAACGGCCCCAATCTCAATCTCCTCGGCCTGCGCGAACCTGAAATTTACGGAACCGATACGCTCGACGACATTGCCGGTCGGCTCGAGGATCAGGCGCGCGGGCTCGGACTCAGCATCGACATGCGCCAGTCGAACCATGAGGGGCATTTGATTGACTGGCTCCATGAAGCGAATGCCGTCGGGGCCAAAGCCGTTCTGCTCAACGCGGGTGGCTACACGCACACGTCGATTGCGATTCATGATGCGATAAAAGCAATCAGAATACCCGTCATCGAAGTGCATCTTTCCGACCCGCAAACGCGTGAAGAATTCCGTCACACCAGCTTCATTGGCATGGCTGCGACTGCGGTGTTCGCGGGTCATGGCGCAGCAAGTTATACACTGGCGCTGGACGCGGCGGCCAAGCTCTGACATTTGGCGCGGTGACGAAAAAAACGGGGGTCCAAAATGGCCGATAACAAAAGCGCGATGCAGGTCGATCCCGCGCTGGTCCGACAGCTTGCCGAGTTGCTCGACGAAACGATGCTCACCGAAATCGAAGTGCAGGACGGCGACCGCAAGATTCGTGTCGCCCGCAACGTGACGGTCGCGGCGACTGCCCCCGTTTCGGCGCCAGCTCCGCTCACTGCGCCAGCAACAAACAGCGTGGATGGTCCGGCCGCTGCGCCAAGCATGGCCAATGCTGTCAAATCACCAATGGTCGGCACTGTCTTTCTTGCGTCCGAACCGGGTGCCAAACCATTCGCAGTCATCGGCGACATGGTCACCGAAGGTCAGACGATGGTGATCATCGAAGCGATGAAAGTCATGAATCCGATCGCGGCTCCGCGTTCGGGCAAAGTCGTGCAGATCCTCGTCGAGAACGGCCAGCCGGTCGAATTCGATCAGCCGTTGTTGGTGATCGAGTGACGATCGAAAAGCTGCTGATCGCCAATCGCGGTGAAATCGCTTTGCGCATTCACCGTGCCTGCCACGAAATGGGCATCAAAACGGTCGCGGTTCATTCGACGGCAGACACCGACGCCATGCATGTCCGGCTCGCCGACGAAGCAATTTGCATCGGACCGCCCGCCGCAGCCGACAGCTATCTCAACATTCCCGCGATCATTTCGGCCGCAGAGATCAGCGGCGCCGACGCCATCCATCCCGGCTATGGTTTCCTGAGCGAAAACGCCCGTTTTGCCGATATCGTCGAAGAGCACGACATCATCTTCGTCGGCCCGAAGCCTGAACATATCCGGACCATGGGTGACAAGGTCGAAGCAAAACGCACCGCTGGCGCCCTCGGCCTTCCGCTGGTTCCCGGTTCCGATGGTGCCGTCAGCGAAATCGCCGATGGCAAACGGATTGCCGATGAAATCGGTTACCCCGTGATCGTAAAAGCGGCATCGGGCGGTGGCGGTCGGGGCATGAAAGTCGTGACTGATCCTGACGAACTCGAAACGCTGATGAGCCAGGCGCGCCGTGAAGCCAAAGCCGCGTTCGGCGACGATACCGTTTATATTGAAAAATATCTTGGCAACCCGCGCCACATCGAATTTCAGGTATTCGGCGACGGACAGGGCAACGCGGTTCATCTCGGCGAGCGCGACTGTTCGTTGCAACGCCGACATCAAAAGGTGCTCGAGGAAGCGCCGTCGCCCGTCATCACCATCGCCGAACGGATGCGAATGGGCGGCATCGTGTCGAAAGCGATGGCCGATATGGGTTATCGCGGAGCCGGCACGATCGAATTTCTGTGGGAGGACGGTGAATTTTATTTCATCGAAATGAATACCCGGCTTCAAGTCGAGCACCCTGTGACCGAGATGATCACCGGTATCGACCTGGTCCGCGAACAAATCCGCATCGCGGAAGGCAAACCGTTGTCGATGACGCAAGATGACATCGAATTCACCGGACATGCCATCGAATGCCGGATAAACGCCGAAGATTCCCGGACCTTTGCCCCGTCGCCGGGGCTGGTAACCTATTTTCATGCGCCCGGCGGCATGCATGTTCGTTTCGACAGCGGGCTTTACGCCGGGTACCGGATACCGCCCTATTATGACAGCATGATCGGCAAGCTGATCGTCTATGGCAAAACCCGCGAAGCTGCGATGATGCGCTTGCGTCGTGCGCTCGAAGAAACGGTCATCGAGGGTGTGAAGACAACGATCCCGCTGCACCAGGCGCTACTGAACGAGACCGATATTCAGGACGGCGCCTATACGATAAAATGGCTGGAAAGTTGGCTTGCGCGCGAAATCGCGGAGCAACAGCCGTAGTCAAACAGCGCCGTCGCGCCGCGACGGATTAATGCGACGGCGATGGACCGAAAAAACAAGGGCCAGACATCGCTTGTGCAATGCCTGGCCCTGTATTTGAAAATCGCGCAGCCGGTTCAGACCAGCGACGGCGCCGCGGTCGAGCGACGACGGCGCATCGAAACGCCCGCAACGCCGAACCCGGCGATCATCATCATCCACGTTCCGGCTTCAGGCACGGGCGTCAGGAAAACCTGGCTCTGGTTGCTTTGGCTGTAAAGCACCGTTGCGCTTGCACCGACCGGAACCGACCATGTGCTCAAGCTGGCCAAATAGCCATTGGCAAGCGTCTGCGCTGCAGGATTGCTCGATCCACCAGTCACGTAAAACTGACCCGAGGCAGCCGACACGTTGCGAACCGCGTTCGTATCGAACAGGACTTCCCAGATCGCCAGCTGCACTGCGGCGGACTGATCGGCGTTCGTTGGCGTGACATTCGACAAAATCTTCGTGACGTTCAACGTCTTCGTCGCGTCGACGACGCTGCTCAATGGCTGCACATTGAACAGACCCGGCAAAGCCAGTCCGTTGAAGAGGTCGATGCAATAGCTGTAGAAAGTAACGGGTGTGTTGCCCGTCGTCACGTTCACACCATTTAGAACAAATTGCCCGAAAGCGGCATTCGTTCCGTTGAACGGACCCGGTGTTGTCAAAACACCATCCTTGGATCCCATCGCAAAGTCGTAGCTTGTCACGTTGATCGTGGTGGCCTGACTAACTGCCGGAATAGCAACCGACAAAGCCGCCAAAGCGGCCAACGCATAACGCTTCATAACTGATTACCCCTAAAAAACAGTGAGCGCGACTCGTTCATTAATTATTTCGCAACCGTTATACTTTGACGGCGGGCGAGTCGAATCTAAGATATTGTTAACTATCGTAAATTGACCGCATCCGGTGGAACGACGGGCAAATCACGGGAAATTTGTGCCGTAATGGAACGGATCGACCCAAAATCGATCACCGGATGAGAATGTTTTTTCTCGGCGGTTCGGCCGCCAGCACGGCCGTGACTGACCCGCGCGTGCGATTCACGTACCATCTCGCCACCGTTATCGCGTCGCGCTATCTGATCGGCCATGGCAACAATCGCAGTGTACAGTCTGAAAGGCGGAGTCGGAAAAACCACATTGGCCGTCAATCTGGCATGGGGTGCAGCAGTCCTTTCTTCCCGACGGACTTTGCTGTGGGATCTCGACCCGCAAGCCGCTTCGAGCTTTTTGTTGTTGAACGGCACGCCGATCAAGGAACGGTCTCAGTCGGTTTTCACGCGCGACGTCGCACCCCACAAACTTATCACGCCGACCAAAACCGCGCGGCTCGACCTGCTCGCCGCGGACACAAGCTTGCGCGGCCTCGATCAATTGTTCTTTTCGATGGGCAAACGCAAACGGTTGGCAAAGCTGATCGAAGTGCTTGAAAAAACCTATGACCGCATTGTGCTCGATTGCCCGCCGGGGCTGACGGAAACCAGCGAACAGGCAATGCGCGCAGCAGACCTTATTCTCGTCCCCGTCATTCCGTCTCCGCTATCACGCCGTGCGCTTGACGACGTCGTTGCCTATCTCGACCGCGAACACGGCGGTCATGCGCCAATCCTTCCGGTTTTCTCGATGGTCGACCGCCGTCGCCAACTGCACAAGCAGGCGCTTGTCGACGAACCGAAATGGCCAGTGATCCCGATGGCCAGCGTTGTCGAGCAAATGACGGTACGGCGTCGTCCGGTCGGCGACTTTGCGCCGGGTTCGCCCGCGGCAGATGCGTTTGCGGCGCTGTGGACGGGAGTCGAGCGCAAGCTGATGCGTACCATATCGCAATGACAGCACCGCTCGATCCTGATCTGCTCTTGCGCGCTTACACTGTCGGCGTGTTCCCGATGGCCGATGCCCGCGATGCAAAATCCATTTACTGGGTCGAGCCGAAATCGCGCGCAGTGTTGCCGCTCGACCGATTCCATTTATCGAAATCACTTCGCAAAACACTGATGTCCGACCGGTTTGAAACGACCGCCAATCGCGCATTCGGCGCGGTCGTCGCAATGTGTGCCGAAGCTGTCGACGATCGCCCTGCGACATGGATCAACGGTCAGATCGAAGCAGCCGTCGGGACACTGCACCATCAGGGGCGCGCGCATTCGATCGAGACATGGCTGAACGGCGAGCTTGTCGGCGGGCTTTATGGCATCGCGCTGGGCCATGCGTTTTTCGGCGAATCGATGGTCAGTCGCGCAACCGATGCATCAAAAGTGGCGCTGGCCCATCTCGTCGCTCGACTTCGTATCGGCGGCTTCGCACTGCTCGACTGCCAGTTCATGACGCCGCATCTTGCGTCGCTGGGTGCTGTCGAAGTCAGCCGGGCCAGCTACCTTAAATCACTGGGCTCGGCACTGTCGACCGGCGGTGACGGCGATTTTCTTGCTCTGGGGCGTTCGTCGGCAGCGTCAGAGTCGTCCCCTGACATGACGACGGTTTCCGGTCCGATTTCTGGGTGGCGCATCGTGCAATCCTTGACCCAGATGTCATAGATGGGGTGTTCGACGACGTTCAGCGACGGTGTTTCCTTGAACAGCCAGCCTGAAAAAACCTTGCGCCATTTGTTGTCGGCGCCGCGCACGATCAACTGAACGAAACCACCGGTCAATTGTTCGCGCTCCCACGGCTCGGTCTGGTCGCATGCCTTCAGCCGGACCACAGCATCACCGATCCGAACTGCCTGCCCAGGCTTCATGGCAAGATCACGCGACAAGCCATTACGTTTGTTCAATATGCCTACGGTCGCAACGCGCTGTGCCATCGGTGTCGCGGCGCGTGTCGTTGGGTTACGGAGCGTCGGATTACGTGGCGTCGGCGATGGGGTATCGGTCGGCACGGCGATAACCGGTTCGGCGCGCGGTTGCGTCAAAACGCTCTGGATCGCAGGCGCTGCGGCGGCCAACCCGATGAGAACAGCGACGCTCGCAATCAACGACGCGCGTTTCATGGCGCGTCGGGACTCCATGCTTCATAATCGCCCGTTGCTGGCGCCCGTTTACCCCCGTTTTCAAGAGCACCCGCCGGCAGATGCGCATTTGCCGTGCCGGTGGCATTCGGTCGTGGCTCTTTTTCCCAGCGGCGCGGCGGCGGCAGACTCTGGTCGGGCAGCCCGTCGACCTGATGGTGCAGCCAGCCGTGCCATTCGGGTGGCACGCGGCTGGCGTCATTCGATCCGTTGTAAACGACCGATCGGCGACGCCGACCGTCGGGCGACAATTTGCCTTCATAATAGACATTGCCCAAGGCATCCTGACCGACGCGCGCGGCGCTGCGCAGACCAAGGAGTGTGCCGATCGTCGCGCCGTTCCACCAGGTGAAAGTCTTGCCCAAAATGCTCATGCCGACCGATTAGTCCCGCACACGACACGGTGCAATCGTTAACGCGGCCACGTGACGATGGCATCTTCTGCAATGCCCAGTTCGGCGGCGCGCCCACCGGCAATTTCGAGCACGGCGGCAACGGCTTCGTCGACCCCGACCGGATCGGTCGAAAAAGGGACGGTGTTGCGCACGAGACGTGCAACGGTGCCGTCAGCCCGAATAAAGAACCAATCCTGTGATACCGGGCAGTTTTTCATCCAGAAACTGGCGCTGCGTGGCGGATCCATCGGGAACAGCATCCCGCCATCGGGCGCAATGCGTGTCCGAAACATAAGGCCGCGCGCCTGTTCCGCGGGAGTACGAGCGACTTCAATGTTGAACCGGTGCGCCTTGCCGGCCGAGGTTATCGTGACCGGAACGGTGCGTGCAGCGCTTGCAACCGCTGCGTCGCGTACACCACAACCGGTAAGGGCCGCTGTCGCGACCGACAGCGCGATTGCAATTGTCAGTTTAGAACATTTCAACGCGGTTCCACCTCGATCACCAAGGGGCCTCTTTCGCCCGGTGCGATCCGGGCATGCAAGCGTTGATCGGGCGCAACATCGATAATGCCGGCACGACGCAGGATTTCCATGTGAATGAAAATGTCCTCCGTCCCGCCCTCGCGCGTGACAAAGCCGTAACCTTTGAGACGATTGAACCATTTCAATACGACGATCTCGAATGGCCCCTTGCCTTCGGTCGATGGCCACATCATCCGCGCCGTGCCGACGCGATCATAAGGTTCGGGTTCGGGCGCAATCGCCGTCGAATCGTCAATCGCCAGTATTCGCGTGGATTGCAGCCCGCGGTCGCCCCGCACAGCAAGGCATTCGACGGTTGCACCCTCTGCCAGCACGCGACGGCCATGATCACGAAGTTGCGAAAAGTGAACCAGAACATCGCCCTGATCGGAGATTACAAAGCCGAAACCGCGTGTCGCATCAAACCATTTGACGGGTCCGCGCAAATGCTGTGCTTCTTGCGCGCCGTGATGCATCTCAGGCGACTGAAGTTCGATCGCGACGTCACCCGCCTGATCGCCATGCTGCGATTTCATGTCATTTCCCCCGACACGAACAAAATCCCAATGCGACGGGGCGAAACTTCTACACGTCCTCGCTCTGTGCGGACGGTGCTACCGCATTGGTGAACTGCTTTGCAAGTTCGAAGCTGTGCCCGGCCCGGATCATGGCCGCAAACTGCTTGTTTCGAACGCGCGGATCCGGGTCGTGATCGCCAAATTGTCCGATCCGTTTTCGCCGGGCATAGGCATCGGCCGCGGCCACTGCTTCTTCGTCGCTCGGCATGACGTCGGCGACAATATCGCGTGCAATGCCGGCGCTTTGCAAAGCCATGCCGATGCGACGTCCGCCATACCCACGACGGCCAAGCGATGCCGACCGGTTTTCGGCAAACTGACGATCGTCGACATAACCAAGCGCCGCACAGCGCACGACAATCGCATCGACATCGGGAGGAATGTCGTCATTCCAGTCGCATCCGCGCAATTTGCGCTTTAGATAGGTTGCCAGCTTCGCCTGGGTCGTCGCATACCGGCCGACGTAATGCAGTGCGAGGCGATTGAGCGCATCGGAATCGAGCGATCGGGGCGCGCCACCATTACGTTTAGATGACATATGCCACGTTTGTGCCACAGTCGCACGAGATTGAGAATGTGTAATCGTCGGAACCGTGCCAAACCGCGCCGGTCCACAATGCGGAGCAATGATTTTGCAGCAAATGATCCGACGACCAGCAGTGTCCTTGCGCGCGACTCCGACGGGAGACGAATTGCCGCGGCGCTTTTCTGATTTCGAGACATTGGGAGAAGCGCTTGACTATGCTGCCCGCGGCGGGCGCGGCCTGAATTTTCATGATCCGCGTGGCGTGCTGGCACGGGCATATTCTTATGCCGAAATGCGTGACGATGCGCTCGCCATGGCGCGAAGGATGATCGATTACGGGTTGAAACCGCGCGACCGCGTTGCCCTGATCGCCGAAACCGGTGCTGAATTCGCCGCTCTGTTCTTTGGCTGCGTATACGCGGGCGCCTGGCCCGTACCGCTGCCCTTGCCGACATCATTTGGCGCACGCGATTCCTATGTCGACCAATTGGCGGTTCAGATGAAAAGTGCCGACCCCGTCGTCCTGCTGCATCCTGCCGAACTTACGGCAATGGCAAGCGATGCTGCGCGACAGGCCGGGACTGTTGCGATCGATTGGGAAAGCTTTGCATCGCGTCCCACGCCCGACGTGCCGCTGCCGGGTGCGCAAAGCGATGATATCGCCTATCTGCAATACAGTAGCGGATCGACGCGTTTCCCGCACGGTGTTGCGGTCACGCACCGTGCGCTGCTCAACAATTTGTCGGCGCATTCGCACGGCATGGACCTGCAACCTGAGGATCGCTGCGTTTCGTGGCTTCCGTGGTATCATGACATGGGCCTTGTCGGATGCCTCTTGTCCCCAGTCGCCAATCAGGTTTCGACCGATTATCTGAAAACCGAAGATTTTGCCCGGCGGCCGCTCGCATGGCTCGACCTGATCAGCCGGAACACCGGCACAACCCTCAGCTATTCGCCGACCTTTGGGTATGATATCTGCTCACGCCGGATATCAAGCCAGAGCCACCCCGCCGATCGGTTCGACTTGTCGCGCTGGCGCGTTGCCGGGAACGGTGCAGACATGATCCGTCCCGACGTCATGCAAGCATTCGTCGATGCGTTTGGCGATGCCGGTTTCAAGGCATCGGCGTTTTTGCCCAGCTATGGCCTTGCCGAAGCGACTCTTGCGGTCTCGATCATGCCTCCCGGTGAAGGGATCGTCGTCGAACTCGTCGCAGAAGCCGAGCTGTCCGGCGGCGACGCGCAACCGGGGCGGCCCAACCGGTTCCGGGCAATCGTCAATTGTGGCAAACCGGTCAAAGACATGGCCGTCGAAATCCGCGCCGAAGACGGTGCTATCCTTGCTGATCGTCTGATCGGCAAGGTCTGGGCATCGGGCCCCTCGATTATGGAAGGTTACTTCCGCGACGACGTGTCGACGGCTGCCTGTATGCGCGACGGGTGGCTCGACACCGGCGACATGGGTTATTTGTCCGACGGCTATGTCTACATCGTCGGCCGGGCAAAGGACATGATCATCATCAATGGCAAGAATCACTGGCCACAAGACATCGAATGGGCGGTCGAACAATTGCCTGGTTTCAAATCGGGCGATATCGCAGCCTTTGCCGTAACGACGTCGGGCGGTGAGGAAACGCCCGCCGTTCTCGTTCAATGTCGGACCACCGACGATCTCGAACGCACGCGTCTTCGCGACACCATTCGCGACAAGGTTCGGTCGATCACGGGCATGAACTGCATTGTCGAGCTCGTGCCGCCGCGCACGCTGCCAAGGACGAGTTCGGGCAAGCTCAGCCGGGCAAAGGCACGGATACAATATCTTTCGGGCGAGATTCAGCCTTATCAACTGGCGGCGTGACGTTTGGCGGCATGACGTCCGGACGCGTGGCCGGGCAGAAAAAAGACTTTTGATTACGATACGCTAACTTATTGCCGCTATCGATCCGCCGGTGGCTAAATCGACTGTAGCGTCCTCTGCTGTTTCTCCGGTGCCCGATTGGCGCACTGTCCTCGGCTTGATCGAGCCCAAGGACGTCGACTGGGGTCGGGTCCGCGCCGAACAGATCAACGTCATTCAAAAACTCGCACCGATCCGGCTCATCACGAACATACTTGGTGTGTGTGGTGTCGTGGCCGTGCTGCACAAAAAAGCGCCCACCCTCGAATTGGGCGTTTGGGCGCTGACGATCATATTGCTCGCGGCGTTTTCCGCTTTCCACAAACTGCGCAACCGGACATGGCAGTATCAGACGGCGACGCTCACCGAGCTTCATCGCGAAACATTATGGTCGACAGCCATTGCCGTTGCCTGGGGCGCTTTACCGCTTCTATTTGGAAAATATTGCGGCCCGTCCGAACTGATGATGGTCTGGACGGCAGTTACGACAATGATGGCGGCGGCTGCATTCGGCATGTCGGCGGCTCCGCTCGCAACTGCATTTTATCTGATCGTGCTCGGCACTGCCATGTCGATGATGGCATGGAATCTCCATCTGCCCTGGGTCGCGACAACCGGGGGCTTGTTCACGTTCGGGTTGACGGGCTGCTGCCTGTTCGCGGGGCGCACATTCGTCATTCACGAAGCCGCTGGCCTGGCACTTGCCGAAAAAACCGAAGTTGTCAGCTTGTTGTTGCGCGAATTCGACGATTCGGGCGGTGACTGGATGTGGCAGACCGATGCATCGAAATGCCTCACACATGTCAGTTCACGCTTTGCTTACGCACTTGGCGTCGATCCCGAAACGCTCGAGACCAGGCCGCTCCTGCAAATTCTCGCCGGCGACGCATGGGAAGCCGGCAATTTTTCGGCTGGCCTCCGCGAACTTGCCGAAAAGCTTAAGAAGCGCGAGAGTTTCGCCGATCTTATCCTACCCGTCACTATCGGTAACGAAGTGCACTGGTGGGAATTGTCGGCGTCGCCTCGCTATGACGACCGCGGGTCGTTCCTTGGTTTTCGCGGCGTCGGTTCGGATGTGACAGCGCAGCGGCGCAGTGCGGACAAGATCAATCATATGGCACGGTTCGACACGCTGACCGGTTTACCAAACCGGCTTCAGGTGACCGAGGCACTAAACGAAGCCATGGCCGATGCCGAGCGCTGGCGCGGCAAATGTGCGTTCATGATGATCGATCTCGATCGGTTCAAGGCAGTGAACGATACGCTCGGCCATCCCGTCGGCGACCGGTTGCTTACGCGTGTTGCCGAACGGCTTAAATCGATGATGGAAGGCCGCAATGTCTGCGGTCGTCTCGGCGGTGACGAATTTGCCATCGTCGTGTTCGACGCAAGCGATCACAACAAACTCGAGCGGCTTGCCCGCGGGATCATTGAAACTCTGTCGAAACCGTATGAAGTCGATCAGCACACGCTATACATCGGCGCATCGGTTGGCACTGCGGTCGGCCCGCGCGACGGCCGCTCGGTCGAAATGCTGATCCGATCGGCCGACTTGGCACTTTATCGTTCGAAGGATCAGGGCGGCGGTGCGCACAACGCTTACGAGCCACAACTCCATCAGGAAGCCGAAGAGCGCCGCGTCCTCGAGATCGCGCTGCGCAAGGCGCTGGAAAACAACCAGTTCCTCGTCCATTATCAACCCGTCGTCAGTGTTGAGAGCGGCCAGATCGATGGGTTCGAAGCGCTGCTTCGCTGGAACCATCCCGAACTGGGCAATGTAAGTCCTGCGCGGTTCGTGCCCGTCGCCGAAGATGCACGGCTGATCGGCCCGATCGGCGAATGGGTTTTGCGCACGGCTTGTGCCGAAGCAAAACGCTGGCCCGATACTATTCGTGTTGCCGTCAACGTGTCGGCTGAACAGCTGACGGATTCGAATTTCGTGACATCGGTCATCTCGGCATTGTCGCACAGCGGGCTGGCACCGCACCGGCTCGAACTCGAAGTCACCGAAAGCGTCTTCATGAAAGAAGGTACTGGTGCCGTCGCGGTCCTTGATCAGCTTCTCGCGCTTGGTGTCCGGCTTGCGCTCGACGACTTCGGAACCGGCTATTCCTCGCTTGGTTATCTGTCCAAATGCAAATTCAATACGATCAAGATCGATCGTCAGTTTGTTCAGGGCGCAGCTAAAAATTCGCCTGAGTCGGTCGCTATCGTTCGCGCCGTTGTTGCGATGGCCGGAAGCCTGGGCATGAGCACAACAGCCGAAGGGGTCGAGACCGATGCCGAACTGCAGTCAATCAAACGTCTGGGCTGCCGTAAAGTTCAGGGTTATCTGTTCGGACGACCAATGCCAGGCAGCGAGGCGCGTCTCCTGTTCGATGCCGACCGGGCAGTGGCTTGAAGCTCTGACGCGCATTCGGTAAGGCCACTCTACTGACGTGCAGGAGTGTAGCTCAGTTGGTAGAGCATCGGTCTCCAAAACCGAGGGTCATGGGTTCGAGTCCCCTCACTCCTGCCAGTCGCTTTCGGGGTCGCGCGCCGGCCCGCTTGCATCGCATCCTCGTCGGGGTTAAGCGCTCAGCTTCGCGAGATAGTTACCTTGGTTTTCCGGTCCGACCGGGTCCGGGCGGCTGTCCGATATCAGATTTGGAACCGACAAAAACGTGGCAAAGACATCCCCAGGCGAATTCATCCGGCAAGTGCGCGCCGAAACGGCAAAAGTCGTATGGCCGACCAGCCGTGAAACGATGATGACGGCAGTGATGGTCGTCATCATGACCGTCGTGCTCGGGCTGTTTTTCTTTGGCCTCGACACGGCGTTCAGCGCGGTCGTCAAAGCCCTGTTGTCGCTCGTAGGATAACAACAAGCATGTCACGCTGGTACATCATTCACGCCTATTCCGGTTTCGAAAACAAGGTTCGCGATGCGATCCTGTCGGACGCAACACGCCTCGGCCTTGATGCTCTGGTCGAATCGGTCGAAGTGCCGACGGAAACGATCACCGAAGTTCGCCGCGGCAAAAAAGTGCAGTCGGAAAAGAAGTTTTTTCCAGGCTATGTGCTCGCCAAACTGAGCATGAACGACGATGTCTATCATCTCGTCAAAAACACGCCGAAGGTTACGGGTTTCCTCGGCTCGATGGGCAAGCCGCAGCCGATCAGCGAAGCCGAAGCAGCCCGCATTCTCAACACCAAAGAAGAAGCCGCGGCCGCGCCGAAAACCAAGATCAAAGTCGATTACGAAATCGGCGATTCGGTCAAAGTGCTCGATGGGCCATTTGCCGGCTTCAACGGCATTGTCGAAGAACTCGATTTCGACCGCAGCCGGGTCAAAGTTTCGGTGTCGATCTTTGGCCGCGCAACGCCAGTCGAACTCGAATTCGAACAGGTCGAGCGTTCGAAGTAACCCGCAACTATGGTGATTCATGATAAATTCTGAATCATCGCGGCGGCTGGATGGCTGGAAATTAATCGCTGGCTATTTCAAGCGTGACCGGACGACCGTCATGCGGTGGGCCAATGAACGCGGATTGCCGATTCACCGCTTGCCCGGCGGGCAACAGGGTTCGGTCTTCGCCTATGAAGCCGAACTCGCGGCCTGGGCCTTACAGTCCGCTGTCCCCGCTCGAGAGGACCGAGCGAGCAATGCGGGCACCGGAAATGGCGTCGCCGAAGCAAAGGGCGGAGCATCTCGCTCCGTCGCGTTGGTGCGACGCCGCACTGCTGCAGTCGTCGGCGGCTTGATTGTCGCACTTGCTTTCATCTTCTGGTTGGCACCGCAATCTTTCATCACGCGCGCTTCGGTTGCTCAATTGCCCCCAAACGCGGCTGTCGCGGCCGATTATGTTGCCGCGCGCGACCTGTGGGGTCGGCGGACGGCGC
>JANLWD010000211.1:0-11768 GCA_031364345.1 Sphingomonas sp. | reverse complement strand
GAAACGGCAGTGCGGCTTCCGTCGGAACATCAATATGGCAACGGCGTCGCGATCTTCACGCGCAACGGTCACGCCGCCCGCGAGTTCGCGGCAAGGGTCAACGTCGGGATGGTCGGTATTAATGTACCGATCCCGGTGCCGGTTGCCTATCACACATTTGGCGGCTGGAAGCGCAGCGCGTTCGGCGACACCAACCAGCACGGCATGGAAGGCGTCAAATTCTGGACAAAGATCAAGACCATCACGCAGCGCTGGCCCGACGGCAGTGCTGGGGGCGGGGTCGGTGACAGCGCGAATGCCTTCGTCATTCCGACGATGGGCTAATTCTTTGGTGTTGGTGAAGGTTTCTGCTGTTTTGCAGGCTCCATCGCTGCCTGATGCGGGGGGCCGAAAGCTGGTCTGGTTTCAACGACCGTACAATCAGACGACACCTGGCAGTTTGTGAGCGCATCGCCTTGAAGGATGTTCGTACAGCCCGACAATAGTACCAAGCTAATGACAACACAGAATTTCATAACATGCGCATCCACCAGGAGTCATAACGCAGAGCCGGTCGCCCTGTGTGGAGATTATTAGCTGTCCGTCCTGATCCCGGAGATTAACAAGTTAAGGATATGACCATGAAGATCGCGTTCATCGGCCTCGGCAATATGGGCGGCGGCATGGCGGCCAATCTCGTGAAAGCCGGACACGTCGTGAAGGCCTATGACCTTGCAACAGCGGCGCTTGACCAAGCGACGGCAAATGGCTGCGCGCCGTTCGCCACGGTGCGTGAGGCAGTGGCCAGAGTCGATGCGGTTGTCTCGATGCTGCCCAACGGGGCGATCGTAGACAGCGTTTACGGCACCGACGTGATCGGCCATGCGCCGACATCGGCACTTCTGCTCGACTGCTCGACGATCGACGTGACGACCGCGCGAAAAGTGGCCGCCGATGCCGCTGCAGCGGGCTATGCCATGGTCGATGCACCAGTGTCGGGCGGAATCGCTGCGGCAAATGCGGGCACGCTGACATTCATGGTCGGGGGCAGTGATGTCGCATTTGCGCAGAGCCAGCCGATCCTGTCGGCAATGGGCAAGGCCGTGATCCACGCGGGCGACGCTGGCGCGGGACAGGCAGCGAAGATCTGCAACAACATGCTGCTCGGTGCGTCGATGATCGCGACCTGCGAGACCTTCGCGCTGGCCGAAAAGCTCGGGCTCGATCTTCAGACATTCTATGACATCTCGTCGAAAGCGTCGGGGCAGAACTGGTCGATGACAAGCTATTGTCCCGTCCCCGGTGTCGGACCGCAAAGCCCGTCCGACAACGATTATGCCGGCGGCTTTGCAACCGCGTTGATGCTCAAGGATCTGCGGCTCGCGATGGCCGCAGCTGACGATGCGGGTGCCGATGTGCCGATGGGCACACGTGCAGCCGCGCTATACGAAGAATTTGCCGCAGCAGGGGCGGGTGGTCTTGATTTCTCCGCGATCATCCGCGGATTTCGCGACGCCTAAACACGGGTCCCGCCGCGGGCCAGAACCATGTCCTGCCGATTGACTTGGAAGTCACGCGCGTCATGCTGCTCGAGCAGCTGGCCTTCGGGATTGCCGAATGTCCGGTTGACCATGCGCCCGCGCTTGACCGCTGCGCGCTGCCCCACCAGCGTGACCCAGCGATCGAGATTGGGATAATCGCCGACCGACAGGAACTCCTGTGCGCCATACGCTTCGCGCATGATGCCGCCATACCACGGCCAGATGGCCATATCCGCAATCGTATAGGTATCGCCGATGACATATTCGTTCGCTGCGAGGTGCGTGTCCAGCACATGCAATTGCCGCTTTGTTTCCATCGCGAACCGATCGATCGGATATTGCATCTTGAACGGTGCATAAGCGAAAAAATGGCCGAAACCGCCCCCGACGAATGGTGCGCTGCCCATTTGCCACATCAGCCAGTTCATCGTTGCGCTGCGCCCATGCGCGTCGGCAGGCAGGAACGTCCCGAATTTTTCGGCAAGGTAGAACAGCATCGATCCCGATTCGAACAGGTTGATTGCCGGGCTGACCGACCGGTCGACCATTGCCGGAATTTTCGAATTCGGGTTCACCGCAACGAAACCACTGCCGAACTGGTCGCCGGTGCCGATCGCAATCAGCCAGGCATCATATTCGGCGCCACTATGGCCAAGCGCCAGCAACTCCTCGAGCATGATGGTGACTTTGACCCCATTTGGCGTGCCCATCGAATATAGCTGCAACGGATGCTTGCCGACGGGTAATTCCTTGTCGTGCGTCGCTCCCGATACCGGTCGGTTGATGTTGGCGAATTGCCCGCCATTGGCGCGATCCCACGTCCATACCGCGGGAACGACATAGCCGGCCGGCTGATTTTCAGGAACCACGGTGTCTTGGGTCATCGATGAACTCATGGTTTGAGGGTGTCGGACGGGCGAACATCGCACAACTGGTGCCGGCTGCAGGAATCGAACCCGCGACATCCAGTTTACAAAACTGGCGCTCTACCAACTGAGCTAAGCCGGCACGTGCACGCCATTGCCTCAGACAACGCCGAAGGTCCAGCCCTCGGTTTGCGCAACCGCATCGAGCCCCGTCGGCATCCACAGCGCAGGGTCATGCGCCACTTTGCGCAGCCACGCCGCGGACAGGATCGCGTCGGTCGCATGATCGCTATAGTTTTGGAGCGGCGAATGCGCAGCGCTCCCCACAGCCGCGAGCGCCAGATCGAGCGCGGCCCGATCGCGAATCTTGCTTAACCCCGCGCGAATGCCCGCTTCGCGTGCGGCAAGGCTGGTGTAGATTTCGACGATGACCGATCCGGTTTCGGGGACCGGATCGAAGGGCCAGACGGGGATTGCGGCATTGATCCGGTTGAGCACGCGCATTCCCGTCAGGCTCGATTTGCCGACTTGCGCGGCACCGACCAGGTTGAAGCAGCTATATGGCGACAACTGGTGCGCGCGCTGCCGCTCTTCGACCACGCGCAATCGTCCGCGTCCGACGCCGAAACGGTCGCCCGTACGGTTGGCATGCCGGCGGAAATACCGGCTGGCAATGGCATGATCGACGAAGCTGTTCGCGGCGAGATGATCGTCGTCGGCGCACAGCGTGTCGACCAATGCCCATAATTGTTTGGCATTCGTGGGGCTCGCCGCCCAGCCGGGAAAATAGGCGCCCGCATCGGCGAATGCGAACGCAGTCGACAGATCCATGCCGACGAGCGTCGTCGCCGGAAGATCGTTCATCAGCCAGTCGAGCACATCGCGCCGCGACCAGATATGTCCGGCGCGGATGAGGCGTGGGGAGCCGTTTCCCGCCTGGCATAGCGCCACGGCGATGCCCGGTTGACGCGCGCCGACCGCGCCCGACCAGTCGATCGCACAGAAACTGGCGAAGTCAGGCGATTTGGGTCGCCATGCGATGTTGGCGACGACGCTGACGACGGAGCGCAGTGCCGGTGACGCCAAAGCCGACGATCATCATCGTCCATGTCATTGGTTCGGGGACGGGCACGAGCGCGAACTGGCGATTGATGTCGCGTGCTGCCGCCGCTTGTACTGCAGCAGTCGGGTGGACATCATCGAAATAGAAAAAGCCGGTGCAATCGATGTTCGGCGACGGCGTCTGGGCACGCAGGCAGGTCGTGTCGGTGCGCAGCGGCGGAAGCCCGAGCGAGCCCGGGTTGGTCGCGACCGTATTGAAGAAGTTGATGAAGCTGTATCGATAGAGGCTGGTACCCGGCGCCAGCGTGAGCGCATCGAGCGATGCCTGAAGCTGCGCCTCAAGCCCGATCGCGACCGGATTGCCGGCATTGGGAATGCCCGTGATCAGGATGTTGCGCGCGCCGATGCTGTTCAGATATTGCACGCCGCCGGCATATTGGGCCGCGACTGCCGCGCGATATTGCGTCGCGTCGAGTGTTCCGATGTCGCCACTGCCCAGCGCAAAGACGTCGTTGCCGCCCAGCGTCAGCACGTAAAGCGCGTTCGGGTCGCCAACGCCGCCCACACGGCTGGTGTAGGCCGCAAGCTGCAGATTGAGGTCCGGGACCGTATCAGACGTGTTCGCCACGACGCGCGCACCGCCAAAGGCAAAGTTGTTGCCCCCCGCAAGCGATGCGACGGTCGGCCTGCCGAAAGCCGACAGGCTGAGCAGATCGGTGTAGTCATAGCCGTTGGTAAACCGGCCCTGGAAATAGCCCTGCGCAGGATTGGGGACGGTGCCGCCGGTCGCAATCCGGATGTTGCCCGCATCGACCAGGCTGTCCCCAAACACGTAGAAGGTCGAAAACGACGCCGCACTGGCAATCGAGGGCAGCACGAGTGAAAATGCCAGGGCCAGTCCGCGAAATGGGGTCATCAATCGTCTCCGTTCTATCTTTATCGTTGGCTAACCATAACGACCATCGCGGTTGGCGCAATCCCCGAGTTTCGAAGGCAAAAAGATAGGCTTAGCCCGTCAAACATCGCGAATATCACGCATATCGACCACGAAGCTTGAAACGTATCAAGATATATCTTAGATAGGTTATATTGGATTGAGAGGAACGAAAATGTTTTATGCCTATCACAAACGCGGATGCCGGCCGGATGGCTCGGCGGCGCGGGGATATTATGCCATGTGGGGACAGATGGCACGCCGCGGCGGCTTTGGACGCGGCAGCGATGGCGGCCGGCGGGGCCGTGTGTTCGATTCAGGCGAGCTGCGGCTCGTGCTGTTGAAGCTGATCGAGGAAGCGCCGCGCCACGGATATGACCTGATCCGCGAAATCGAAGCGCGAACCGGTGGCGCCTACGCCCCCAGTCCCGGTGTCATCTATCCAACGCTGACTCTGCTCGGCGATATGGGCCTGATCGGGGAAGCGGCGTCCGAAGGCGCGAAAAAGCAGTTCGCGATTACCGAGGCAGGCCGCGCTGAGCTGGTGGCGAAGGCCGACGAAGTTACGGCACTGCTCAACCGGTTATCGGCAATGGGCGAGCAGCGCGCGAAAACCGACGGCGCACCGATCCGCCGGGCGATGGGCAATTTGCGCGCCGTGCTGCAAAACCGGCTGGCCGATGACGATGTAACCGCGGCGACGCTGCATGATGTTGCGGCGATCATCGATGATGCCGCGCAGAAGATCGAACGGATGTGATCGTCAGCGCGATCAGTTGACGGGCGCGCGGATTAGAGTTTTCGCAGCATTCGCATCGCGCGATGAACGGTCGGTTGGTGCTTGGGTTTGGGTTAACATTGAGAACGGGCTATAATTTACGAACCCTTCTTGCCACCAACCACGCCGACGAGAAGTGCCCCGCTGCCGTTCTTCAACTCAAAGGCAAAACCAATCTCCTGAGCGCGCGGCCCGAATACTGCGCCGGTGAACGTGCCAGTAAAGCCCGAGCCCGTTGCTGTCCCAGACAGACGGCTCGATCCTGTATTGATGCGGCCGGTCAAATTGAAAGCCAATGGTGGCGTCCCCGGGGGCGCCGTTGGCGCAATGTCGATCGTCCACGTGCCGGTAAAATTGCCGGTCGCCCAATCGACCGTCAGCACGACCGCGTCACTGCCGATGACATAGCCGGTGCCAAGCCCGACTTGGCGCGTCGACGGATTCAAGCGATAAACTGACGTGCCCGTCGGCAGGTCCGACGGCAGCGTGGTTATGCCAAAAATAGAGTTATGATCGCGGGATTCGGAATTTAACACCGCATTCCCATTGCCAGTGTAGATCGACCAACTGATGCTGCCGACATACCGTGTGTAGTCCTGCTCAGCGAGACTCGTTCGCAGCGGTACACGGACGAAACTACTTGCTCCGACCAAATCGTAAGGCAAGAAACCCTGATATATCCTGCTTTCCGCCGGACCGAATGATTGCGTGTCCGAAAACCAGCGCGCGGTATAAGTTCGGGTTCCGGCAGCATAGAGAAAACCAGCGGCGCGCGTTTCATCAGCGATGGTTGCGGAGTAAACGGTCGTTCCAACGGTTCCTGCAGGTGCACCAAAAGGTGGTGCGGTATAGGTGCTGACCAGACGAACTCCCCAGCCAGGATAATCACGATCAGCAGTGAAATCGGTTGCCAAGGCATAAGTCGGCGATGGTGCCGGAGCGGGCGGTGGTGTCGGCACGGGTACGGGTACGGGTACCGGTACCGGGGCCGGACTGCTTCTGGGCGGGACCGTTGATGACCCGCCGCTGTCACTGCCACCACAGCCGGCCAGCGACAGCATTAACGCGGATAGGGATACCAAACGCAAAGCATCGCCTCGCTTGAAATGCTTCACTGATCATTGCCCCTGGAAATGTGGCGACATTTTGAATATTTATTCCCAAAAGGCAATCGGAATTTGCGCGGAAAGCATTGGAGCAACTCGACAAAAGTCTCGAGCCATAAGCAGGAAATGCCGATTGTGTGCCCGTTGCCAACAGCACGGCCAAGCTCCAACCGCAGTGTGCAACGCAGCGGATGTTGCAACATCATTTATCGGTGGCAAATCACGAAGCGTTACTAAATCCCACTTGTCGGCACCTCCCGACAACCCCGTCACTCGTCTCGTGCGGCGCGCCGTCCGATTACTTCCAGATATTTTGCCGCAAGCGTGCCGTTGACGGCATCCCAGGTGAAGCGCTGGGCGGCTTTGGCGCTGGCTTCGCTGGCGGAGCGGGCTGCTTCGGGGTTCGTGACGTAATGAGTGATGGCGTCGGCATAGCCAGCGATGTCGCGCGGCGCGATAAGGCGGCCGTTGACGCCGTCGACGACCATGTCGCGCGTGCCCGTCGCGTCGGCGCCGACAATGGGAAGTGCGCAGGCCATGGCTTCTGACGTGACATTGCCGAAGGTTTCGGTGACGCTGGGTTGAAGCAGCAAGTCGGCCGATGCAACGGCGCGCCCGAGATCGGTGCCGTTTTGATGCCCGGCAAAGATCGCACCGGGAACTTGCGCGGCAAATGTATCACGCGCCGGGCCGTCGCCGAGCACAAGCACTTTGTGCGCGACGCTGCGCGCTTTCAGCCGCGCGATGGTTTCCGAAAACACGTCGATCCCTTTTTCGAGGACGATCCGCCCGAAAAACAGCACGACGAAATCATCGTCGGCAATGCCGAGCGAACGCCGCCATTCGAGGCTGCGGCGGGCCGGATTGAACACGTCACGATCGATGCCACGGCCCCAGATGCCGATGTCGAAATTCATCCGTTCGGCGCGCAGGACATCGGCAAATGATTCGGACGGCGCGACGATGGCATCGCATTTGCGATAAAAACGTCGCTGTGCCGCAGTGACGCCGCCTTCGAGAAAACCGAGCCCATAATAGCGGAAATAGGTTTCGAAGCGCGTGTGCACCGACGCGATGACAGGCAGGCCGTGCCCCTTTGCATAGCGCACCGCACTGTGCCCGAGGATTTCGGGCGACGAGACATGCATGATGTTGGGCCGAAACGCATCGAGATCGGCGCGGGCCTTATCGAGGCCGAGCGGCACGCGATATTCGGGACGGAACGGCACCGGCACCGACCGGACGGCGACCAGATCGCCGGTGGGCGGAAAGGCGGGATGTTCGACGACGGGCGCATAAACGCGGACTGCCGCACCCTTGTCGAGCAGCCAGCCAACGAGATTGTTCAGCGCCCGGTTCGCGCCATCGCGGACATAATTATAATTGCCGCTGGTCAGCGCGATGCGGAGGTCGGAAATCTGCATTGGCAGGCGTGTTACAGCCGCGACGGGCGAATTGCCAATGCCGCCTCAGGCGTCGGCAAATTCTTCGGTGTCGATCGTGGCCTGCATTGCCCGGGGGTAGCGCGGACCGGCAATCGTGCGTTCGTTGATCAGCGCGTCGATTTTTGCCGTCGTGGCCGCGTCAGGTCGCCAATCGGAGCGCGCGATATTTTCCTCAAGATGGGCAATGTTTGCCGTGCCGGGAATGGCAACGACATGATCACCCTGAGCCAGCACCCAGCCGAGCGCGAGTTGTGCCGCGGTGACTCCGGCATCGGCCGCGATTGCGGCAAAGGCATCAATCTGAGCGAGATTGGCCACCCAGTTCTCGCCGGTGAAACGCGGCCATTTTTTACGAATGTCGCCATCGGGAAGCGCGGCGGGATCGCGCAACGTCGCACATAGCGAACCGCGTCCGACCGGCGAAAATGCAACAAAAGTCGTGCCGAGTTCGGCGCAGGCAGCAAGCACCGCAATTTCGGGATTGCGCGTTTGCGGCGAATATTCGGTCTGCATCGCAGCAATCGGGTGGACAGCAGCGGCAAGGCGCAACGTATCGGCGGACATTTCGGACAAGCCGATGCCGCCGATCTTGCCCGATTTGACCGCAACTGCGAGTTCGCCGACCGAATCCTCGATCGGGACGGCGAAATCGCGGCGATGAAGATAATAAAGATCGATATGGTCAGTCTGAAGCAGCCTCAGGCTTTCCTCGATCGCGCCGCGGATCATTTCGGGACGGCAATCGATGCGCCGCTTGTCACCATCGACGAAAATACCGGTTTTCGAAGCGAGGAAAAATTCTTTGCGGCGCGATTTCAGCGTGTTTCCGATCAGCGTTTCGTTATGGCCGCCACCATAAATCCGCGCCGTGTCGAAATGGTTGTAACCCAAGTCGAGCGCACGGTGCAGCAGGCGCGCGCCGTCGGCATCCGAAGGCGGCGTGCCGTAAGCCCAGCTGAGCGACATGCAGCCGAGGCCGACGGGATTGACGGGCGTCCGGTTGATCGTTCGTGTCGTCATCGGTGCTATCCATACTCCGTTCGTGCGGCATCATGCCGGTGGCGCTGTCCGATCGCGATATAGCGGTAATTCGTCGATCGGACAGAGGCGATGATCCGCAAGGCGCAGCGCGATTGACCATGGTTTGCAGACGGGCCAGAAACAGCGGCCATGCCCGCGCTTCGTTCCGAGCCCGATCAACTGCCCGAACGGGCTGCATCGGCTGCGCTTGGCATTGGCGTGACCGGGCATCGGCTCGAACGGCTGGGCGGCGTCGATCTTGGCGCACTGCGCGGCGCGCTCAATGCGCTGATGCGTCGACTTTCGGGTGAAGTGCCGACTCCGATGCGAGTGGTCACCAGCCTTGCCGACGGGGCCGACAGCATTGCTGCCGAAGAAGCGCTTGCACTGGGCTGGACACTCGATGCGGTCCTGCCGCTGCACCGCGCGGATTACCTTGATGATTTCACCGATCCGGTCGCGCGCGCCGATCATGAGGCGTTATTGTCGCAGGCGACGAACATATTCGAACTCGACGGCGATCGCAGCGTCGAAGGAGGCAGTGCCATTGCCTATGAACGCGCCGGGCGGGTCGTGCTTGCGCAGAGCGACATCCTGATTGCGGTGTGGGACGGCAGCCCGGTGCGCGGACGCGGCGGCGCGGCGCAGATCGTCGCCGAAGCCGTGCTTGCAGGCATTCCGGTCATCCACCTCCATCCCGCCGCTGCGCATCCACCGATGCTGTTGTGGGACGGGCTGGCCGAACATGATCTTGGTCAGCAGACCGTGGAGACGGTCGCGCGCGGCGATCTCGACGTGCTTCCCGCGCTTGTCCGCGGGCTCGTCGATCCGCCGATCGACCGTGCCGAGCGCGCCATGCTCGACCGCGCGGCAGCACCGTGGCGGCCGCGCCGCAACTATGCGCTGGCTTATCCGATCCTGCTTGCCATCATGGGGGTGCAACGCTTGCGACCAGGCGGGTCCAAAGCGCCTGATCCGGCAGCGGCACTGCCCTGTGTGGCCAGTGCATGTTCGGTGCCCGCCATCGACGCGAGCAGTTTCGGGGCGACGCTGCGCACGGTCCTCGTCCCGCGTTTCGTGCGTGCCGATGTCAGCGCAAGCCATGTCGCGCAGATGTTTCGCAGCGGCTATGTCACCAATTTCAGCTTTGCCGCGCTTGCTGTCGTCCTGTCGCTGCTCGGGCTGGCGTTGCCGAGTGCGATGAAACCGGCGCTGATCGTCCTTGAATTCATGGTGATTGCGACGATCCTGTTGATGACGCGCGCGGGGCGGCGCGCACAATGGCATCGTCGCTGGCTCGACAACCGTCACCTTGCCGAGCGATTGCGGTGTCTGGCCGTCGCTGCACAGCTGGGCGAACTCGAATTGCGCAGTGGCGCAGAATTGCGCCCCGGCTGGGTCGACTGGTATGTCCGTGCCACGGCGCGCGCAATCGGCCTGCCATCGGTGCGCGTCGATGCGATCTATCTGGCGTGTGTTCGCGACGGCCTGACCAGCCTGATCGATGCCCAGATCGCCTATCTGCGCAGTGATGCGCACCGGATGCATCGCCTCGACCACCGGCTGCACAATGTCGGTACTCTGCTTTTTGGGATGACGGCGCTGATCTGTGTCGCGCTGCTGCTGTTCAAGATGGTCGACAAGATGGTCGGTGTGGCGGCGCTCGACGCGGTTGCGCATCCGTTTCTGACGGCAACGACAATCGGCAGTGCGGCACTGCCGGCGATCGGCGCTGCGATTTACGGCATCCGGATGCAGGGCGATTTTGCGGGGATCGCGGGACGCAGCGAAGCGCTGGCAGCAAACCTGACCGTGCTGCGCCAGGTGATCGATGCCGACGCGCTGAGTTTCGACACGCTCAAACGGCGCGTGGCGCGGGCAACCGACCTGTTGACGCAGGATCTGGCAAGCTGGCTGCAAACCTATCATGCACGACCGCTGACGCTGCCGGGCTGAGGATTTCGCGACACTGCCCGCGTTCGTGCAGCATCAATCATGGCCGAACAGCCCTCTTGACGACGCCCCGAACTGCCCGTCACCCTCGCACGCACACGTAAGGGATGATTTTTCCGCTCATGCAACTCGTCATTGTTGAATCGCCGGCCAAGGCCAAAACGATCGAAGGCTATCTTGGCAAGGATTACCGAGTCCTTGCGTCCTATGGCCATGTCCGCGATCTGCCGCCCAAGGACGGATCGGTGGATCCCGACGCCGGCTTTGCGATGGAGTGGGAAAACTATGCCGACAAAGCCAAGCAGTTAAAGGCGATAACCGATCTGGCAAAAACGGCCGATCGCCTGATCCTCGCCACCGATCCCGACCGCGAAGGCGAAGCGATTTCATGGCATGTCCGCGAAGTGCTCAGGAAAAAGAAGCTTCTGCCCAAAGAAGTCGAGCGGGTCACATTTAACGCAATCACCAAGACGGCTGTGCTTGAGGCGATGGCAGCACCCCGCGCGCTCGACGATGATCTGATCGACGCCTATCGTGCGCGGCGGGCATTGGACTATCTGGTTGGTTTTACGCTGTCGCCCGTGCTGTGGCGCAAATTGCCCGGTGCAAAATCGGCTGGTCGCGTGCAATCGGTCACGCTGCGCATGATCGTCGACCGTGAACGCGAGATTGAAGCATTCCGCGCGCAGGAATATTGGTCGGTCCACGCCGATCTGGAACATGATGGCACGGGGTTTATCGGCCGGCTGGTCCGCTGGAAAGGCGACAAGATCGAACGCCTGACGATTGCAAACCAAGCCGATGCAGCGGCGGCCAAAGCTGCGGTCGAGGCCGGACGCTTTACCGTGCAGGACGTCGAAACCAAGCCGATGACGCGCAATCCGCCGCCGCCATTCACGACATCGACTCTGCAGCAGGAAGCCGCACGCAAGCTCGGTTTTTCGGCGAGCCATACGATGCGGCTTGCCCAAGGCCTTTATGAAGATGGCGCGATCACATATATGCGCACCGATGGGGTGCAGATGGACGGCAGCGCGATTTCGGCCGCGCGCGGTGCCATCGCCAAGCGTTATGACGCGAGCTA
>JANLWD010000206.1:0-3636 GCA_031364345.1 Sphingomonas sp. | reverse complement strand
AGGGCCTGCTTTCGATCGACTGCTCGCTTCGATCAGCCCAGCGAAGCCACAGCAAAATTGAAAGCTTCGTCGGCCGTCATCGGTGCCGCATAAAGAAATCCCTGACCCGTGCTGCATCCGAGGCCCGAGAGCGTATCGGCTAGCTCGGGTGTTTCGATGCCTTCGGCTGTCGTTGCCATGCCGAGCGCTTCGGCGAGTGACAGGATCGCCCGGACAATCGCAACCTTGTCGGCGTCGCCAATCATTCCCGTCACAAAGCTGCGGTCGATCTTCAACATGTCGATCGGCAACCGTTGCAGAGCCGCGAGATTTGAAAAGCCGGTTCCGAAATCGTCCATCGCGACCATCACGTCGCATCGTTTTAGTGCCGACAGTGTCCGTTCGGCGCGGTCGGGATCGGCAATGATCGCACTTTCGGTCAGCTCGATTGTCAGGCGCGAACCCTGCACGCCGTGATCGCGCAAACCGGTTTCGACGAATTTGGCGACATCGTCGCGGGCAATCTGAATCGCCGACAGGTTGACGGCCATCGATACCGGCAAGCGGCATCCGGATGCCAGATCCCAGACGCGCAATGTTTTCAGCGCGCGGTCGAGTGCCCAGCGCCCCAGCTGCACGATCAGCCCCGATTCCTCGGCAACATGAATGAACTCGTCGGGAGCAATCGCGCCCATCACCGGATGTTTCCACCGGGCCAGTGCTTCGAAGCCGACGACTTTGCCGGTGCGCAACGACATCAGCGGCTGGAACGCCATGGTCAGCGCGTCGCGTTCGAGCGCGCGGCGCAATTCGGTTTCGATGATGAAATGGCGGCGCGCGGCGAGCAGCGCACTGGGCTGGTAAAATTCGACCCGGCTCGTCGTCTTTGCCGTTTTCAGCGCGATCTGCGCATGCCGCATCAACCGTTCGGCATCGCTGTTGCGATCGCATTGGCTGGCGAGCGCACATCCGATGGCACAGTCGACTTTCATTTCGAAGTCGGACAGGCGGAACGGCTGCGCCATGATCGCTTCGATGCGCCGTGCCACATGAAGAACGTCGCCGGGCCCGTCGACGATCTTGACGACAAGTGCAAATTCATTTGCACCGGTGCGCGCCACCAGATCATGCCCGCGCAGTGCCGACATCAGCCGGCGCGCGACTGTCATGATGAGCTCGTCACCGCCCAGCGACCCGATACATTCGTTCACGCGACTAAACCGGGCGAGATCGATCAGCATGACAGCATAATCGGGCGCTTGTTCGCTGTCGGCGTTCATACTCGCGCTGTTGGCGGCAGTATTGGCGGCGAATTGCGCTTCGATCCGTTCGATAAAGCCCAGTCGGTTGGGCAGTCCGGTCAGACTGTCGTTGAGCATTTCGCTGCGCAGCGACTTTTCACTCTGAACTTCGTTGGTGCGATCGATCAGCGTCATCATCGCACTGTCGCGCGCCAGCGGTGCAATCGTGACGCTGTAATGCCGACCCTCGACAATCGCACCGTCGCGCCAGTCATACCGGTCGGTCCGCTGATTCGTGATAACCTTGGCGATCCGTTCATGCCACGTCGGGATGTCGATCGCTTCGCGCCCGGCACGCGCGATGCTGGCGAACAAGTCGTTCCGCGCGGCAATAGCTTCCTCGCCGTCGATACGCGTGACCACGGCCGCGGCGCATGGCATGGCATCGAGCATCGCAGTCCATTCCGACGGTGCCGAATCAGTCTTGTATTGCTTTGTCGGGGTTGCGACCACCATGACCGACGGCGTAATTGCTAAGCGTTAAGACGCTCTGAACCGTCGACGCCGCAATCGCATTAAGCGCCAAAGCGGTTGTCACGCGGAAAGCCCGTCGGCGGCATCCGCCCGGCCGCTCCGCGTGCCGCACGCCACGGCGACAGATCGGCTTCGGTGCGCGTCCGGCCACTGTCGCCGCCCATTGCCCAGCTGAGCCCGTCGGCAAGCGTCAGCGTGATCGCATCGGCAAGGCCACCGTCGCGGAACCGCTGGAGCGTAACACCTTGTCCACGCGCCATTTCGGGCAATTCGGACAGCGGGAATACGACAAGTTTGCGGTTGTCGCCGATCGTGGCCACACTGTCATGCCCGGCTGCGATTGGCCTGATGATCGACAATTTCGCGCCGGAACGCAGATTGACGACCTGCCGTCCTTTTCGGGTTTCGGCGATCAGGTCAGCGACCTTTGCCACGAAACCACGTCCGTCGGACGCAACAAGCAGGAGCTTTGCCTCCGCCCGCGCTGCCATGAGCTGCACGATGCCGACGTCACCGGCAAGGTCGATCATCAATCGAACCGGTTCGCCAAAGCCGCGCCCGCCGGGCAGTTTGTCGGCAGCGAGCGTGTAGAACCGGCCATCGGCCGCCGCGATCAGGATCTTGTCGGTCGTCTGCGCGTGGATCGCAAAAGCGGGCCCGTCGCCTTCCTTGAACCTCGCGATTTCGGCACTGGCAAGATCGGCATGCCCTTTCAGCGCCCGGATCCAGCCTTTTGCCGACAGGATGACCGTCACCGGTTCGCGTTCGATCATCGCATCAAGCGGGATCTCGCGCGGGGCCGCCGCTTCTTCGATTACCGTACGCCGCGCCCCGAGTTTGGTTTCGGGTCCATATTTCTCACGCAGCTTGCTCAGGTCTTTTTTCAGCTTGGTCCGCTGGCGTGCCGGACTTTCGATCAGTGCGACCAGCTCGGCGCGTTCCTTGTCGAGCTTGGCGCGCTCGGTCTTGATCTCCATTTCCTCGAGACGGCGCAATGACCGCAAGCGCATGTTGAGGATCGCTTCGGCCTGCCGGTCGTTGAGCCCGAACTCGGCAATCATCACTGGCTTCGGCTCATCCTCGGTGCGAATGATCTCGATCACCCGGTCGAGGTTGAGATAGGCAATCAGATAACCGTCGAGCAGCTCGATCCGGTCATCGATTTTGCCCAGCCGATGCGTCGCGCGGCGGACAAGCACTTCGATCTGATGCGCCAGCCAGTCGGTCAGAACACCCTTCAGGCTCATTACGCGTGGCGTCCGGTCGGCACCCAGCACATTGAGGTTGAGCGGCACTTTGACTTCGAGTTCGGACAGCCGAAACAGACTTTCCATCAGGACATGCGGGTCAACGGCGCGGCTTCGCGGTTCAATGACGATACGGATCGCTTCGTCGCTTTCGTCGCGGACATCGGCAAAAATCGGCAGCTTCTTGTCATTGACCAGCGCCGCCAGCGCTTCGATCAGCTTGCCCTTCTGCACGCCATAGGGAATTTCCGAGACGACAGCGACCCAAGTGCCGCGGCCCAGATCCTCGACCGCCCATTTCGAGCGAACGCGGAAACTCCCGCGCCCGGTCGCATAAGCCTGCGCAATTGCCGCAGGCGGATCGACGATCAACCCTCCCGTCGGCAAATCGGGGCCGCGCACGAAGTCGAGCAGCGCCCGATCGTCCGCCCCCGGCTGATCGATCAGATGGATCGCCGCGTCGATCACTTCGGCAGCATTGTGCGGCGGAATGCTCGTGGCCATTCCCACCGCGATCCCGCTCGCGCCATTGGCAAGCAGATTGGGGAACAGGCCCGGCATGATTTCGGGCTCTTCATCTTCCCCATTATACGTCGGGCGATAATCGACCGTGCCGTCGTCGAGCCCCGCCATCA
>JANLWD010000203.1:0-2181 GCA_031364345.1 Sphingomonas sp. | reverse complement strand
AAAAGGGTTTGCGCTGCGTCCCGCGACGAAGGCACTGCGCGAGTCAATCGGACTGGCCGATGCCGAAACAATCCGCGTCGAAGGTGCGCCGATCCCGATGAAGCCATTGAAACGCTGGGACAATGGCCGCGATCTGCTCGTTTGCGGCGATGCCGCGGGCGTGGTTGCGCCGTCATCGGGCGAAGGGATCTACTATGCGCTCGAATGCGGACGGATGGCCGCGGTTGCCGTCGATGCGTTTTTGACGAGTGGCAAACCGGCGGCGCTGCGTCAGGCACGCAAGGCCTTCATGCGCGACCATGGCCGCGTGTTCTGGATTTTGGGCATGATGCAATATTTCTGGTATTCGTCGGACAAGCGACGCGAGCGGTTCGTGAAAATGTGCGCCGATCCCGACGTCCAGCAGCTAACGTGGGATTCCTACATGAACAAGAAGCTCACGCGCACCAAACCGGCGGCGCACGTCAAGATATTCTTCAAGGATATGGGGCATCTGCTCGGGCTGTCGCGCGCTTGAGCGTCGAGCCGTTTTTCACCAGCGGCCGTGCGGTCGATCTCGTTCTGGTGGTAATGGCTGTCGAAGCATTGGTGCTGGTGTCGATGAAGCGACGCGCACTGACGGTCGTGCTGACGATATTGCCGGGTGCCGCAATGATGCTTGCGTTACGTGCCGCGATGACGGGTGCAGGATGGCAATGGATTGCCATCTGGCTGACGGTGTCGCTGCCGCTCCATCTGGCGGACCTGCGACACCGTCGGCTGATTTAGATCGGATTTACTTCTGTGCGTCGAGATAGGCGATGACGTCGGCGCGCTTCTGCGGATCTTTCAGGCCGGTATAGGTCATCTTGGTTCCCGGAATCACGCGCTGCGGATTTTCAAGATACTGAAACAGCTTCTCGTTGGTCCACACAATGCCGCTGTTCTTGTTTGCTGTCGAATAGGTGTAGCCCGGGATCGAACCCGATGTCCGGCCCTGGAGCGCGTGGAGCGACGGACCGACCATGTTCTTGCCCGGTTCGACAGCATGGCAGGTCTTGCACACGGCAAAGACTTTCTCGCCTGCCTCAACAGTGCCGGTGAACGAAGCCAGCTTGGTGCCGTCAAGCGTATCAATGCTGTCGGCGGTTGGCTTTGCAGCGGCCGCGGCAGGAGCAGCTGCTGGTTCGGTTGCGGCCGTTTCGGTCGGTGCCGCAGCCGTGTCTTCGGCAGGTTTTTGTGAACAGGCTGAAACTGACGCAAGGGCCAAAACTGCTGCGGTCAGTCCCAAGGACGCCCGGATCGATACCATTCGACTCTCCAATAAATTCATCGACACCAATGTCGGTGTAGCGGCATAAATACAGATATGGAGCACTTCCGCAATCGGGTTCGTCACATCTGAATTTTGTGTTAGCGACTGGGCGTGAGGCAGGGGCGGATTCGAAGCAGATGGTCATGAAATTCCACCCCGATCGCGATAGGCTGCTTGCCGAAGCGCATGCTCGGCCGTCAACCCCGCTCGACGTACCGGTGTTCGCAACGCGGATCGCGACGCTGGGTGTGCAGGACGGCGGCGCAGCCGATCGTGCGCATCTTGCCGAATTGTGCCGCATGTCGTTGCAGCCCGAACCGCACGACGGCGCGCGCTGGTGGCTGTTCGATGCCGGACGCTGGAGCTTGCGCTGGGAACGGCACACCGAATTTTCGAGCTGGACGATATTCGGACGCCAGCAAGCCGATGGCCCGCCCCGCGGATGGATCGCTAATCTTCCGGGCGACATTCTCGTTTCGACGACTGCCGACCTCAGACGCGACGAAGCCGACGGCCCGACGTCTGCGCCGCCACTGGGCACGAGCATGATCGGTTCGGTCGTCCTCGACGGTGCGGCCACGCTTTACACCGATTTTAAGCCGGACGGCGGCGGGATCACGCGTTTTCTCGTGCTGGTCAAATCGATCGATCGGGTGCTTGCCGGGCGGCTGGCGCTGATCCTGCTCGAAATCGAGACATATCGCCTGATGGCGCTGCTTGCTTTTCCGCTGGCGGGCAGTGCGGGGGCACAAGTCGGCGCTTTCGAACGCGAAACCGGCCAGCTTGCCGCTCGGCTGGCCGAGGAAGTCGGTGTCGATGCCGACCGTGCGCTGCTCGGGCGGATGATTGCCCTGTCGGGTGAAGCCGAAGCGCTCAACACGCAGACG
>JANLWD010000152.1:0-12391 GCA_031364345.1 Sphingomonas sp. | reverse complement strand
TTGGCGAGGATCGCGACCGGCATCCCCCAGATATGCGCAAAGCCGCAGACGAGCGTGGTGCCGTAGAGCGCCTTGAACTCGTGGAACTCGCTACCGTCGACGATACGCGCGATGACTTCGTGGACGTCATAGGGGGCACGGACGTCTTGCGGAATTATCCCATAAAGCTCGTCAACGTCATATTTTGGCGGCCTCGGTGCTCCTGCGGAAGCAGGAGTTCTGGCGTCCAGGGCTCCTGCCTGCGCAGGAGTGCAGTGGCTGATGATATCCCTCACAATCGTCAACGCATGCTCGTCATTCTCGGCGACATGATCGACCACGCCCGACTTGCGTCCGTGCGTATCGGCGCCGCCCAGTTCCTCGGCGCTTATGATTTCGCCCGTTGCGGCTTTCACCAGCGGGGGCCCGGCGAGGAAGATCGTCCCCTGCCCGCGCACGATCACGGTTTCGTCGGACATGGCCGGGACGTAAGCCCCGCCTGCCGTGCAGCTGCCCATCACGCAGGCGATCTGCGGGATTTGCCGCGCCGACATGTTCGCCTGGTTGAAGAAGATTCGACCGAAATGGTCGCGGTCGGGGAAGACTTCGGCCTGGTGCGGCAGGTTCGCCCCGCCCGAGTCGACGAGGTAGATGCACGGCAGCCGGTTTTCGAGCGCAATCTCCTGCGCGCGGAGGTGCTTTTTGACGGTCATCGGGTAATATGTGCCACCCTTTACCGTCGCATCGTTGCAGACGATCATGCACTGCCGCCCCGACACGCGCCCGATGCCTGCGATCACCCCCGCGCCGGGTACTTCGCCATCGTAAAGGTCATTTGCCGCCAACTGGCCGATTTCAAGAAACGGCGAGCCCGGATCAAGCAGCCGCTCGACACGCTCGCGCGGGAGCAGCTTCCCCCGCGCCACATGCCGTTCGCGCGATTTTTCGTTCCCGCCGAGTGCAGCCTTGGCAACCTTGGCCCAGAGTGCATCACGCAACGCCCGGTTGTGCGCGGCATTGGCGCGAAACCCGTCGCTATCGGCATTCAACGCGCTGCTCAGGATGGGCGCAGTCACACTCGGTCTCCGACACTAACAGCCACCGACGCAGCATGCGCGGGCGCCGAAAGGCCGTGCCGCAAAGCCTGCGGGGAAACAAGGCGAACAAGCATCGAAACGCGCCGCTGACCAATCGCGCGACGCGTTTCGGGATATCCTATTGCTTGACCACCATCGGTGCCGCCGTCGGGGCATCGGTCGCAGTTGCGGGAACGATCGACAACGGCACATCTTCGTCGATGAAGCCTCGGATTGTCGTTCCGGCCGGCATTTCGGCGCTTTTCCCGGTCATGAAAAATCCCGCCGGTGCGAAGACGATTGCGGACACCGCAACGGCACCCACTGTGCCCGAGCCACCCTTGCTGTCGAACGTGCCCGACAACCGGATCGTGCGGCCATTGGCGTTGACCGTGAGCGCGCGCCCGACGATCCGCCCCGATTTGCCCCACATGCCCTTATAACGGACATCGGTGAGTTCGCCGACGGCGGGGCTGCCCGACGGGAGACGGTGACGCCATTCAGCACCACTGCTTCGGCAACTTCCATTCGTACGCGGTCGTTGATTTTCGCCACTTTTTCCTTGGTCGAAATGCCTTCCAGAAACCGCAGGACGACAGGCGTGCCGGTTCGCAGCACGGTCGTTACCGGCGTCGGCATAATCACTTGCTGTGCGATTGCGTTCGAAGAAAACAACATCGCGCCAGCCATCGCTACCAGAATTTTCATGCAACCCCCATCTGGCGCGTAATCGATGCGCCGTTACTCACAAGAATTAACTATAAACCCCACGAAAATAGCATCTTACGCGCGTCGATTTTATTTCGCTGCGCCGCGCGACAATAGGACATGATAACGCATTCACAACAAAAATTTTCCGATTATGCGCCGATCAATTCGCGCCCGATCAGCATCCGCCGGATCTCGTTCGTCCCCGCGCCGATATCGAGCAATTTGGCATCGCGGTAAAATCGTTCGACCGGCCAGTCCTTGGTATAGCCTGCGCCGCCCAAAGCCTGGATTGCTTCGTTCGCGACTTTGACGGCGCTTTCGCTTGCCAAGAGGATCGCGCCAGCGGCATCGAAACGCGTGATCTTGCCGGCATCGCAGCTGCGCGCCACTGCATAAACATAAGCGCGCGCCGAATTGAGCGCGACATACATATCTGCAATCTTGCCCTGCATCAGTTGAAAGCTGCCGATCGCCTTGCCGAACTGCTTGCGCTCGCGCACGAAGGGCAGGACGACATCGAGACAGGCCTGCATGATGCCGAGCTGGATCGCGGCCAGCACCGCGCGCTCATAATCGAGGCCCGACATCATGATGCCGACACCGCCGTTGACCGGGCCCATGACATTTTCGTCGGGAACTTCGCAATCGTCGAATACCAGTTCTGCCGTCGGCGATCCGCGCATGCCCATCTTGTCGATTTTTTGCCCGATGCTGAAGCCGGGCATGTCGCGCTCGATCAGGAATGTCGTGATGCCGCCCGATCCCACGCCGGTTTTGGCGTAGACGACCAGCGTGTCGGCATAAGCGGCATTGGTGATCCAGAATTTTGTGCCGTTCAACACATAACCGCCCTGCACGGCTTCGGCTTTCAGCTTCATCGATACGACATCACTGCCCGAACCGGCTTCCGACATGGCAAGACTTCCGACATGCTCGCCGCTGATCAATTTGGGGAGATATTTGGCTTTCTGCTCTGCATTCGCCCAGCGCGCGATCTGATTGACGCAAAGATTCGAATGCGCGCCATAGCTGAGACCGACTGACGCCGATGCGCGTGCCACTTCCTCCTGCGCCACGACATGGTCGAGATATCCCAGACCGAGGCCGCCATCATCTTCTGCGACCGTGATCCCGTGCAAACCGAGCGCGCCCATCTCGGGCCAAAGCTCGCGTGGGAAACGGTCGTTCGCGTCGATCTCTGCGGCCAGTGGCGCAATCCGGTCGGCAGCATACCGCCGCGTGGTATCGCGGATCATGTCCGCCGTTTCGCCAAGTGCGAAATCGAAATCGGGAATAATGCTCATCGACATGCCATAACGCGACAATCGCGCTTAGGAAATGATCGTGTCACCGCCGTCGCGTCCAACCATCAGAATGGCAATCGCATCGAACAGCGATTGCATCGAAACCGGTTTGAACAGCACTTCGTCGGCGCCCGCGGCCATGCACTTCTCCCGAAGCCCCGCCGCCGCATCGGCCGTGAGCACGATCACTGGCAAGCCTGCCTTGTCATCCGCACGCTGGCGAAGTGCACTGATCGCCGCCATGCCGTCCATGCCCGGCATGCGCAAATCCATCAGGATGAGGTCGTAAGCGCCGGCATCGATCATGCGCAGCCCTTCTTTTGCACCATCGGCTTCGTCCATTTCGACGCCGGCGACGTTCAGCATGTCCTTGACGACCCGCCGGTTCATGGCGTCATCCTCGACAAAAAGCAGCTTCATGCCGCCACCGCGAGTGGTTCGGGCGCAGGACCGATTGCGCCGAGCAACATCGATTTGCTCAGGGGTTTGGGCACTTTCACGACATTCGCGCCGCGTACTTCGGCCGGTGCGTCGCCGATCAGGACAAGCGTTTCGATGGATGCGGCCAGCAAAATGGCGAAATCATCGACAGCGGCAACATTGGCAATGATCCAGTCCGCGCCCGCCCGGTCCGCCGCGCTGCATGCTTCGGTTTCATCGTCAGCAAACAACACGACATCGAACCGTTCGGAAAGTATCGCCCGCATCATCCCGCGGGTCAGCGGATTGCGCTCGACCACAACGGCAGTGCTGCGCCGATCCGATGGGACAGCGGAAACATCGACAGCCTCGACGAACGGCAAGCTGATCGTGAACGTCGATCCCGCTCCGGCTTCGCTTTCCACGCGAATATCACCACCCATCGCGCGCGCCAGATTGCGACAGATCGCGAGGCCAAGACCGGTACCCCCGTATCGACGCGTGGTGCCGCCGTCGACTTGCTGGAAAAGCTCAAAAATCGACTGGTGCCAGACCGGATCGATCCCGATCCCTGAATCGCGAACCGCAATCTCGACATGGCGGTCTTCGCCGTCGGTCAACATGGTGGCCGATAAAGTGATCCTGCCCTTATCGGTGAATTTCATTGCATTCGACATCAGGTTCGAAACGATTTGCCTTATACGGGCTTCATCGCCTGCCATCACCTCGGGGCAGGTCGTCACGTCGACGACAAGCGCCACGCCTTTGGCATCGGCTTGCAATTGCCAGAGGTCGGCGACTTGCGCGATCGCCACTTTCAACGCGACCGTGCCTGTACCAACGGCAAGATTGCCAGTGTCCATTTTTGCAACGTCGAGAATATCGTCGACGAGCGACCGCATTGCTTCGCCAGCGTCGTGAACGATGCTGATCCGGTCGCGAAGCGCAGCCCCAAGCTGGCGATCGGCAAGCATGACCTGCGTCATGCCCAGGATGCCATTAAGGGGCGTGCGTATTTCATGGCTGGTCGTTGCGAGGAATTCCATCTTTGCCGCAATCGCTTTTTCCAGATCGTCGTTGGTCCGCGCGAGTAGCAAACGTCCCGCTCTTTCCCGGTTACGGCTTCGCGTGATCGCGATTAAACCAATGGTCAGCAGGATAAGCGCCAATGCGCCCCCCACAACGACCGCGACGAGGAAGTCACGCTGCAGCTGAAACTCACGTGCCTTCAATTGCGCAATGCGTGTATTCTGGTTTGCAAAATCGAACCGCGCCGCCATCAGTGCCGCTGCGTTGGTGGCGGTCAGTTTGGCGGTGACCTCGTCGATGCGCTGAACCGCCTCGAGATGCGAATAGGCAAGCTTGGTTTTCCCGACTGCCGCAAAAATGCGCGCGGCGTTATAATGCACTTGGCGAAAGCTCGCTTCACTTGTGGCCGGGTCGACACCGTCGAGCGCGCGTTCGACCGCGGCGCGCGCGGAAACATAATCCCGCCGGGCAAAAGCAATCTGCGACCGCAAGTCCCACAGTCGCGACTCTTCTTCGAAACTCGACGATTCCTTCGATACGCGAAAGGCATTGTCGACGTTTTCGCTCGCTGCCGCATATTGCCCCTGCATTGCTTGTGATTGCGCGAGATTTGCATAAACACGGACCAGATATTTTGTGCTGTCGAGCGTTGTTGCGATGCGAAGCGCTTCGCGAAATTCGGCTTCGGCTTCGCGTGGTTTCCACAAGTAAAGATACGCCGATCCGCGATTGTTACGCGACGACAACGACATCAGTGGATCGCCCGAATATTCCTCATCCGATTGCTTGTAATATTTCAAGCCGGTCGCGCCGTCGCCCCCGTCCACATACAGCTTGGCAATGCTCTGCAACGCAACTGCCTGCGATCGTTTGTCGCCGATCGAACGGAAGAGTTTGTATGCCATCTGAAAATCACGCAGCGCCGACTGGACTTCGCCGCGACGCTGGTGAACCCGGCCCAGCGATAATGTGAGTTCCGCGAGTATCACAGGGCGGAGCTGCACAACGCGCGATCGTGCAAAGCCGCGTCTGATCGTCGAAGTCGCTTCATCGATCCGATTCATACGGACAAGAGCGCGAGTTTTCACGGCGTCGATATCGGACAAGATATTATCACGCTCGCCCCCGCCTAGACGTTGCTGCGCAAGAGTGGCAGATTTTTCCAGAATGGCAATCGAAGTTTCCGGGTCGACGTTGAGTGCCGCACGGGCGCGCGCAACCTGCGCCTCAATTTCATTTGAATAATTCGGCTGTCCGGTAGCATTCGAAGGTTGCAACAAAGCGAACGACACCAACATCACGAGCGAGATGGCTCTCAAGACGCAGCTCAGAGGTTGCAACGGGACACGACGCGCTTTGATCATGCCCGTTTCCAGAAACTGGCGGGGCGGTGAACAGTTGGCGCTTCGTTCGCCTGAAGCGAATCAAACTGATATGCCGCAAGATATTGTTCGAAAGCTGAGATCTCGAGCGGCTGACTGATCAGATATCCCTGCACCATTTCGCAACCCATGACCGACAGCAGGGCAAGCGCGGCGGGTGTTTCCACGCCTTCGGCAGTCACTTCCATATCGAGTGCGTGCGCCAGATCGATTGTCGATCGCACGATCAGCGGATCACGATGGCTGCTTGTCAGATGCGTAATAAACATCTTGTCGATCTTCAATTCCGTTGCCGGTAACCGCTTCAGATAGCTGAGCGACGACAGGCCCGATCCGTAATCATCGATGGCAAGGGCAATGCCGATTTCGGCGCATCGTTCCAGATTGGCGATCGCAAGATCGGGCTCGCGGATCACTGCCGTTTCGGTAATTTCGAAGCCGATGTCGGCATTGCTCGTTTCAATCAGCGCACATGCGGCATCGATGAAAATGCGGTCGGTCAACAATCCGCCCGAGATGTTCACAAAAATGCGCAAATGCTGTCCGGCACGTGTCAGACGCTGCTGATCGGTGATTACGCGCCGAAGCGTCCACAGCGTGATGGTGCGCATTTCCCCACCGATGTCGGCCAGTTCGATAAACATGTCGGGCATCACGAGCCCCAGCACCGGATGCCGCCACCGGATCAGCGCTTCGGCACTGCAAACACAACGTCGCCGGACATTGACCTTGGGCTGATAAACAAGGAAAAATTCATCACGTGGCACAGCCAGCGCGAGGTCGCTGGCGAGATCGACATTGCCGCGTGCGATATTGTCGGTCGATTGTCCGACAAATAAGCTCAGACCGCGTTGGCGTGCGTCGGCAAGCGCTTGTTCGGCACGCTCGAGTGCGTCGATTTCTTCCCGACCAATTGCAGCGCCTGCCAGAAATTCGAACGCAGCGGCATCGCCCGACATGCTGCCCATTTCGGCAAGCCGCGCACAAGCCACCGAAAAAGTGTCTTCGGTGACAGCGTCGAAAACGAGGCAGACTGTGTCCCAGGCAAATTGGCTTACGCGACCACCGCCGATCGTTTGTTTCACCGAACCGACGAAAGCCAGATGTGCGCCAGCCCAAGCGTCGAAGCCCATTGCGCGCCGGACCACATTCGCATTGGTGATCGCGACAAGGACCACACCGACATAGGTCGGGCGACCGCAATCATTTGCAGCGCCACGCAGATGCGCAGCGCGAGACTGCGCGGGCTTTCGCAAACGGGGAGGCACCGACATTCCGGTACCCTATGACGTTAACCGTCAAGGAAGGCTTAAACCGCCCGAGCTTTCGGCCGGAGTCTGTGATTTCAACATAATGAACAAATCATGTTGAAGGATGGTTAGCACTATATTAGCGATAAGCCGTTAAGTGGAGGGCAATAGCCATGATGATGAGTGTAATTCTTGAAGCTTTGGCGATCCGTGCACCTGGTGGACAGACGATCGACCCAGACTGAGAATTTCGTGTGCGAGGGGCGCGCGCAAACGCATCAAAAATTCTCTAAAGCAGAAAATCGAAAAGTGGGGAGCGTCCGCCCCACTTTTTTTTCGTCTTAAATCAATGTGATGATGCACCGACCCGGACTAGGCGCTGCACGGCCGATACGCGAACGACACAGCCCCGGCGAACTAATGCTCGCGGGATCACATGACAATCGGGCGAGTGAGTATCGCACTTTGCGCCTCAGTTTATCGCTGGCGACACGTTGATTGGCACCGATGCGAATCGGACCGAATCACTGCCATCCGATTCGGCCGATTCGGCAAATTCACGGATTTCTTCGGACGATCGATCCCAAAATTTCACGCATTGCTATGCGCGAAGCCCTACTGTATTGTATCAATAATACACAGGCTCGGTGAGGATACGGCCATGGGTTTTCGCAACATTTCTGCATGGGCAATCCGCAATCCGGTGCCGCCGATCGTGTTGTTTATCGCACTCACGCTTGCGGGTGTACTGAGCTTTGCGCGGATGCAGGTGAACAATAATCCCGACATCAGTTTCCCTGCGATGATGGTCGTCGTCAGCCAGCCAGGTGCTGCGCCGACCGAGCTTGAAACGCAGGTTACGCAAAAAGTCGAGGCCGCAGTTCGCGGCGTCAATGGCGTTGATTCAATTTCTTCATGGATCAACGAAGGCGCGTCGAACACCAATGTCATGTTCACGATCGGCACGCCAATCGACCGTGCGGTGAACGATGTCCGCGATGCGATTGCAAATATCCGCGGCGATTTGCCCGATGGCATCCTCGAGCCGCAAATCCAGCGCATGGACATCGACGGCGGTCCGATCGCCTATTTTTCGGCCGAAGCTGTCGACATGACGCTCGAACAGCTCAGCTGGTACGTCGATAACACTGTCGGCAAACGGCTGCTGACCGTTGCCGGGATGGCAGCGGTTCAGCGCGGCGGCGGTGTCAGCCGAGAAATCCGGGTGCTGCTCGATCCCGTCCGCATGCAGGCGCAAGGCGTGACCGCGGCCCAGATCAATCAGCAATTACGGCTGGTCAACGTCAATGCCGCGGGCGGTCGCGCCGAAATCGCAGGGTCGGAACAATCGGTTCGCGTACTCGGCAATGCCAGCAACGCATTTTCGATGAGCGAAATGATGATCAATGTCGGCAACGGACGGTCGGTCAAGCTGAGCGATATCGCCACCGTCCGCGACGATTCGGCCGAACAACGCAGCGTATCGAAAATGGGCGGGCGTCAGGTGCTGAGCTTTTCCTTCGCCAAAGCCAAGGGATCGTCGGACGTCACCGTTTACGACGATGGCGTGGCGATGCTGCGCAAGCTCGAAAAAGAAAATCCGAAAATCAAATTCACGCAACTCTACACCAGCGTCGACTATACCCGCGACCAATATCACTCGGCGATCAACGCGATGTGGGAAGGCGCCGTGCTGGCGGTTCTGGTGGTCTGGCTGTTCCTGCGTGATTGGCGCGCGACGCTGATTTCGGCGATCGCGATCCCGCTGTCGGCGATCCCCGCTTTCTGGTTCATGGATATGATGGGCTTCACGCTGAACAGTATCAGTCTGCTTGCGCTCAGCCTGGTCGCCGGGGTGCTGGTCGACGACGCCATCGTCGAGATCGAAAACATCGTCCGCCACATGCGCATGGGCAAAACCGCTTATCAGGCGTCGATCGATGCCGCTGACGAAATCGGGCTGGCGGTCCTTGCCACAACGATGGCAATCGTTGCCGTCTTCCTGCCCGTTGGCCTGATGCCAGGATTGACCGGACAATTCTTCAAGCAGTTCGGGCTAACAGTCGTCGTTGCGGTCCTGCTCAGCCTTGCGGTGGCGCGCCTGATCACGCCGATGGTCGCTGCCTATTTCCTCAAAAGCCATGGGACCGAACCGCACGGCGACAACTGGCTGATGGATCGCTACCTTGCACTGCTCAACTGGTCGCTCGACAAGTCAAGCGCCGTTGCATTCAAGGCGCGCCACTCGGGCTGGCGGCGGGGTATTGCGTGGACGCGCGACCACCGCTTCTGGATTGTCGGCGTTGGCCTTATGTCGTTTCTCGCAACGATCCTCGCGTTCAGTCAGTTGCAGTTCGTTTTCCAGCCGACGATCAACACCGATTACAGCCAGGTCCGGATCGAAATGGTCCCCGGGTCGACGCTGAAGCAAACCGAGCGCGTCGCCGATCAGGTCTCGGGCATCCTCAACGCCGCGCCTGAAGTCGCCGCGGCATTTGCCGACGTCAGCATCGGCGAAGCGAGCATATATGTCACGCTGAAAAAGGATCGAGCGCGAACCAGCGTTCAATTCGAACGCGCGCTTGCCGAAACCCTGCGGGCTGTCCCCGATGCACGCGTCACCTTTCAAAGTCAGGGCGGTGGGCTTGGGCGCGATGTCACATTGATGCTCGCGGGCAGCGACCCCGAACTGGTCATTCGCACGGCCAATCAAATTGTCGAGGAAATGAAATCCTTGCCGCAACTGCGCGCGCCGCGAATCAACGGCGACATTCCCCGGCCCGAAATCGCAATCACGCCGCGCCGGGCAATCGCGGCCGATCTCGGTGTGTCGACTGCTGCGCTCAGTCAGACGATCCGCATCGCCACTCAGGGCGAAATTGATCAGAATGCGGCCAAATTCTCGCTGACCGACCGCCAAATTCCCATTCGTGTGATGCTCGACCAGAATTCGCGGACCAGCCTCGCCACGCTTGAAAACCTGCCCGTACCGACAGCATCGGGCGGCACGGTGCCGCTGAAAGTCGTTGCCGACATCGGGTTCGGCGCCGGGCCATCGATCCTGCGGCGCTATAATCAGAACCGCCGCGTTGCGATCGGCGCCGATTTCGCGCCTGGTATCGTGACCGCTGGCAAAGAGATCGATGCCCTGCCGACGGTGAAGAACTTGCCCACCGGTGTCGAGCGTGTGTCGTTTGGCGACGACAAGCTGACGCAGGAACTGGTTTTCAATTTCATCGTCGCCGTCATTTCGGGCGTGTTACTGGTGTTTGCCGTGCTCGTGCTTCTGTACCGCCGCGTGATGCCACCGTTCGTCAACATGGGATCGCTCGCGCTGGCGCCGCTCGGTGGTGCGATCGCATTGTTCATCACGGGCAATCCGATTTCGCTTCCCGTTCTGATCGGCATATTGATGCTGCTCGGCATCGTTGCCAAAAATTCGATTCTGCTCGTCGACTTCGCACTGGAGGAAATGGGCAAAGGCGTCGACACGACAGTCGCGATCATCGATTCGGGGCATAAACGCGCGCAACCGATCGTGATGACGACGGTGGCAATGGTTGCCGGGATGTTGCCGATTGCACTAGCCCTGTCGGGCGATGGCAGCTGGCGCGCACCAATGGGAATTGTCGTGATCGGCGGGCTGATCATGTCGACAATCCTGACCTTGCTGATCGTCCCTGCCGCATTCAGCCTTGCGGTCGGATTCGAAAACCGGGTTGCGCCGTGGTTGCGTCGCAAATTGACCAATGGCGGAGGCCCGGTACCCGTCGCGCGACCGGCAGAATGACTATTCGAGTTCGAGGATGACCTGATCGACGGCGAGGCTGTCACCGACACGCGCATCGACCTTTGCAACGACGGCAGTTTTGGCAGCGCGCAGGATGTTTTCCATCTTCATCGCTTCGATGACTGCGAGCGATTGCCCCGCCTCGACCTTGTCGCCCACGCCGACGTGAAGCGCCGTGAGCAACCCCGGCATTGGCGATAGCAGGAAACGCGACAGGTCGGGCGGGGTCTTCTCGATCATGTGGTGCGCGTGTGCCGCGACATGCGCGGGCAGCGAGCGGCAGCGATGCGTCGCCCCGCGCGTCGTCAACAGCCAGTTGCTGCCCGCGCGCGCGATCTTGATATGCAGGTCGAGGCCATGCCCGTCACGCGCGTGCGCCACGCGCATTCCCGGGTGCCAGTCGCAAGTCCCTTCGATGCGGACGCCATCGACCAGGGCATGGCCCTCGCCAAGCACGACCGCGTGATCCACGCCGTCGATGCGCACGTCCCAGCGAACCGGTACCGCGATCAAGCCGCCGAGCTGTCCCGAGATTTTACGCGCCCGCCCCGCCACCGTGAATGCGTTCCCGGCCGCGACTGCCGCCAGCAGCCGCGTCTGCTCGGGCGACGCGGCTGCGCCCTTGAAGCCGTCTGGATATTCTTCGGCAATGAAGCCGGTCGTGATTTCGCCCGAACGAAAGCGCGCGTGCTGCATGATGGCCGACAGGAAATCGAGATTATGGCCGACACCATCGATCTCGAACTGGTCGAGCGCGATGATTTGCTTGTCGATGGCTTCGATCCGCGTTGGCGCGTGCGTGATCAGCTTGGCGATCATCGGATCGTAAAAGCGTGACACTTCGCCGCCTTCAGTAACACCGTCGTCGACGCGGACGCCGTCTGCAACCGCAGGGGGACCATAACGCACCAGCCGCCCTGTGCTCGGCAGGAACCCGCGATAAGGGTCCTCGGCATAAACGCGGTTCTCCACCGCCCAGCCATCAATCTTTACGTCATCCTGCCCGAACCCCAGCTTCTCGCCCGCCGCCACACGGATCATCTGTTCGACGAGATCGATCCCCGTGATGCACTCGGTCACCGGATGCTCGACCTGAAGCCGGGTGTTCATTTCGAGGAAGTAGAAACTCTCGCCCGTAGGGTCCGCGCCCGACACGATCAGTTCGACCGTGCCCGCCGAGTAATAGCCGACCGCGCGCGCCAGCGCGACGCACTGCTCGCCCATCGCCTGCCGCATCTTCGGCGTCACGAACGGCGAGGGCGCTTCCTCGACAACCTTTTGGTGGCGGCGCTGGATGCTGCACTCCCGTTCGTTGAGGTAGAGGATGTTGCCGTGCTGATCGCCGAGGATCTGGATTTCGATATGGCGCGGGTTGAGGATGAATTTCTCGATGAACACGCGGTCGTCGCCGAAGCTCGCCAGCCCCTCGCGCTTGGTCGCCTCGAACCCT
>JANLWD010000144.1:0-12241 GCA_031364345.1 Sphingomonas sp. | reverse complement strand
AGGATTGCCCTCTGGATCGTGAATGCGCGCGAACCGGCCGACTTCTGGCGTGTCCCACTCGGGCTTCGTCAGGACCGCGATGTCGGCCGCTCGCAGCTTATCGAGCAATGCATCCATGCCATCGACGCGCAGGTTAAGCATCCACTGTCGATCAGCAGGAAAATAATCGGTGTCCGCGGTGAAAGGCGAAAAAACGCTTGGGCCCGCTAAGGTTTGCCAGACGCCCCATTCTTCGGTGCCGACACTCAGATGTTGGGCATACCATGCGCCCAGCAGCTTCGGGTCATGTGCACGGAAAAAGAAACCGCCGATGCCAGTCACGCCCATGGTCGTTCCTTCGCTAGCTGACCGGTCTGCGCGCTCGCAAAGCTTGGGCCAGCGTTCCGTCATCAAGATAGTCCAGCTCGCCGCCGACCGGAAGCCCGTGCGCCAGCTGTGTCAGGCGCACTGGATACGCCTCGAGCCGGTCGGCGATGTAATGCGCTGTCGTCTGCCCCTCGAGCGTTGCGTTCATGGCAAGAACAATCTCGTCGACACCGCCAGCCGACACGCGCGTGACAAGGCGATCGATCGTCAGGTCCTCGGGTCGGATACCGTCGAGCGCCGACAATCGCCCGCCGAGGACATGAAAGCGCCCGGGAAACAGCCGCGACCGCTCGAGCGCCCAAAGATCGGCCACTTCTTCGACAACTGCAATCGTCCGGTCGTCGCGGCGCGGGTCGGCACAGATGCCGCAAGGATTGGTCGTATCGATGTTTCCGCACGTCGCGCATTCGGCAAGCCGTTCGTCAACGCGTTCGAGCGCACGCAACAGCGGGACAAGCGCACTTTCACGTTTCTTGAGAAGATGCAGGACAGCGCGGCGGGCTGATCGCGGCCCAAGACCCGGCAATTTTGCGAGCGCTTGTGCAAGAGCTTCGATTTCGGGAGATGCCATCGGCGCTACGCTAAGGCTTGACGGCGCAAAACAAAAGCCGTTCGGACGGATACATGCGCATCGTCTTTATGGGAACGCCCGAATTCGCCGCCGCCAGCCTTAAAGCGCTGGTCGCGGCGGGCCACGAAATCGTCGCGGTCTATACACAGCCGCCACGACGCGCCGGGCGCGGCAAAGCGATGTCGGCGTCGCCGGTTCAACGCTGTTCGGAAGCGATCGGGCTGGATGTCCGGCACCCGATCACGTTGCGCGATGCCGAACAGCAAGCGGCATTTGCTGCGTTGGGTGCCGATCTCGCCATCGTCGCAGCATATGGACTGATCCTGCCGCGGGCCATTCTCGATACGCCGAAATACGGCTGCATCAATGTGCATGCCTCTTTGTTGCCGCGTTGGCGCGGGGCGGCGCCGATCCACCGTGCGATCCTTGCCGGTGACGAGATGACGGGCGTTACGATGATGCAGATGGAAGCCGGATTGGACACCGGACCGATGCTGGCGACGGCCACGACAACGATCGGTCATAAGAATATCGGTCAACTAACCGATGAATTGGCGGAACTGGGTGCAAGTCGCCTCGTCGATGTGCTTGCCGATCTCGCCGCTTTCCCGCCGATGGCACAGCCCGAAACGGGCGTGATATATGCGCCAAAAATTGACAAGAGCGAGAGCTGTCTCGACTTCCTGACGAGCGCGACGCAGGTGGTGCGCCAGATCAGAGCTTTTGCCCCCAACGCCTATTTCGAACATGGCGGCGAGCGCGTGCGGATAATCGATGCAGAGGCCATGATCACGCCCAACAGTGCGCGGCCGGGCGCCGTTCTGGACGACGCCATGACAATCGGGTGCAATCCCGGCGCGATCCAGCCGATGCTTGTACAACGCGCGGGGCGCGGTGTCATGACTGCGCAGGAATTGCTTCGTGGCTTTGCGATCCCGGCCGGCACGCGGCTGACATGAGATACCGGATCGTCGTCGAATATGACGGGCGTCCGTTCATGGGCTGGCAGCGACAGTCGCACGGCCCGAGCATTCAGGGTGCGATCGAGGATGCAGCAGCGATTATCTGTCGCGAGGCCGTTACCGTCCATTCGGCCGGACGGACCGACGCCGGCGTGCACGCGCACGGCATGGTGGCGCATTTCGACACGAGCCGGACGATCACCCCATTTCGATTGCGCGAAGGCATCAACGCCTGCCTGCGTCCGCATGCCATAGCGATCTTGTCGTGCGAGACCGTTGCCGATGATTTTCACGCGCGTTTTTCATGCGTTGCCCGTCATTATGAATATCGGATCATCAACCGGCGCGCACCATTGACGCTCGCCATGGGAAAAGCGTGGCGGATTTCGGCAGCACTCGATGCGGCGGCAATGCACGCAGCTGCCCAGCTGCTTGTTGGCCACCATGATTTCACGACATTCCGCTCGGTGCATTGCCAGTCCGCCAGTCCGATCAAGACACTCGACCGGCTGGACGTAAGCGTTAGTGACGATCAGATCAGCATATTCGCCAGTGCGCGGTCGTTTTTGCACCATCAGGTACGATCGATGGTCGGCTGCCTTGCCATGGTCGGACAGGACAAATGGTCAGCCGCCGATTTGCATTCCGCGCTCATGGCGAAAGACCGGGCGGCTCTGGGCTTTAATGCACCGCCCGATGGTCTGTATTTCTTGCGCGCCGATTATTGACCGAACAGATGCGCCATCGATTTTTCAAACATGACCATTTGCCACAGCAGTCGCCCATGGTCGCTTTTCCCAGTGGCATGCGTGGCGACGATCCGCTCGAGCATATCGGGCGCGAACCAGCCCGTTGCGTTGAGTCGTCTAGCGACGCGCTGTGCTTCACCGAGCAGGGGCCCGCGAAACCATGAGCCGACCGGGCTGACGAAACCCATTTTCCGGCGATAGAGTATCTCGTCGGGCAATGTTCCGCGCAGTGCCTTTTTCATCAGCCATTTGCCCGTGCCACCGCGCAACCGCATTGTAACCGGCAGGCGCGCGCCGAATTCGACAAGCCGATGATCGAGCAACGGCTCGCGCGCCTCGAGGCTGACTGCCATGCTTGTCCGGTCGACTTTGGTGAGGATATCGCCGGGCAGCCAGATTTTGAGATCGGCATATTGTGCGCGGTCGAGTGCATCGCGTGCAGGCGCGGCGCGCATGGCCGCAATATAACGATCCTCGGCACGGTGCCCCTGCAAATCGCGCTTCAGCCGGTCGGAAAAGAGCATCGACCGCATCGCCGGCCCCGTAACGCCGACCGCCAAGGCATAGGCTTCGTCGCCGTCGCGCGCCAATGCCTCGAACGTCGATTTTGCACGAAACATTTGCGGTGCCCAGTCGGCCTTGGGATAGAATTTTGCCAGGCTGCCGAATAACGATCGTCGCATGGTGGCGGGGACCATCGACCGGACGCGTTCTTCGACGGCCTGAAATTTATATCGTCGATAACCGGCAAATATTTCATCGGCGCCATCGCCCGACAAAGCGACAGTGACGGTTTCGCGCGCCAGTTGGCAGACACGCCACATCGGGAGCGCGGATGCATCGGCAAATGGTTCGTCAAATGCCGCGACCAGCGTATCGATCGCGGCGAAATCATCGGATGCAACGATCCGCGTCCGATGTTCGGTTGCGAATTTATCCGCGACCATCGCGGCATAACGCGTTTCGTCATGATCAGCGCGATCGAATCCGATCGAACAGGTCTGAACCGGTTGCGAGCTCAATTCGGCCATCAACGCAACCACGGCGGATGAATCCACACCACCCGAAAGAAATGCGCCCAGCGGGACGTCGGCAACCATTCGAGACGAAACGGCGGCGCGCAAGCGGTCATTCATTTCGGCAACGAGCGTCATCCGCGAACCCGACGCCCGTGCCGAAAAATCGACGTCCCACCACATGACCGGTGGCGGCACGACGGCGCCGCGTCGCAGCAGCAGAAATGATCCGGCCGCGAGCTTTTCGATCCCCGCAACGATGCAATTGTCGTCGGGCACATAGCCGAAAGCGAAATAATCTTCGATCGCTTGCGGATTCACCTCTCGCCGGACGAGCGGGTTGGCAAGCAGACCCTTCAACTCGGACGCAAAAGCAATGCTGCCATCGGTCAACCGTATGTAATGCAGCGGTTTTACACCGAGCCGGTCGCGGGCCAGCAGCAATGACTTTCGTTCGTCGTCATAGAGCGCGAAGGCAAACATGCCGTTGAGCCGGGTGAGCAATTCGGGGCCCCATGCCCGCCATCCGTGGATCAGGACTTCGGTATCGCTGTTCGTTGTGAAAATCGCACCTTTGCCTTCGAGTTCGCGCCGGACGTCGTGGAAATTATAAATCTCGCCATTGTAAGTAACGACGATGCGGCCGTCGGCGCTTGCCATCGGTTGCGCACCGCCACCGAGGTCGATGATCGACAATCGACGATGGCCAAGCCCGATGCCTTGCGCCGTCCATACGCCCGATCCGTCGGGGCCGCGATGCGCCTGAATGTCGGTCATCGCGCGGATCCGGGCCGGATCAACCGGCTTTGCCGTTTGGATATGAAAAATGCCTGCGATTGCGCACATGGGTTATCGACCCTGCGCTTGCGCGAGCAATGCCTTTGCACGGCGATCGACCGGACCGAACGCTCGAAGGAATGCGTCGATCGCTGCGCGGTTGGTGCCCTCTGCCGACGCAATGATGACTGCGGCGCGCTGATCACCGCCAAGCAGGCGTGCCGTCAACGTCCGTAGTTTTACTGCCATTGCATCACCCGTAGCGCCATCGCCGAGCACATAAAAGGTCAGTGCCTCGCGCTCGATCTTGCCAGGGGCAATCATCCGTTCGGCCTTGCCTCCTGCAGGCGCATCGGTATTCGTCGACCATGCCCAATCACTCGCCGGATCGATTGCGCCTTGTGCAAAACCAAGGATCTTGCGGCCCTCAGCCTGCCAGCCATAAAGCGCGATCGCGAGGTCGACAGTTCGTCCCTGCCGATCACGATAATGGCCAGTCAGCATATGGTCGGCACCATCGAACCGCGCGTTCCAGAGGTGACGCTGATCGCGCGCGACCGATTGCCAGCCATCGACAAGCGGCAATGTCACTGCGTGTGGCAACGGGTGGCGTCCCGCGACAACCACTGTGGCATTCCAGATCAACGGAAGCGACATGACGCCAATAGCCGCCGCGGCAATGCCATATGGCGGCGATGCGTGTCCGATTGGTGCCGGTGTGACCGTGAGCCATTTATCGCCGACTCCGCGATCGAAAAACGGCCACGCCGCGCCCATCACGACGATCATGACGGCGGCAAAAAAGACCCAGCCATAAATGATATGATCAAAACCGGTGGCAGCTTCGACCGAAGTCAGGTGCGCGGCATAAATCGTCCCGCACGCGCGCACGCCGTTGGCGAGTATCGGTGCGGCGAAACATACACCCATGAAAATGATCCGCCGCGACCAGCGCCGAAAACAGACATTGGCGACGAGCGCACCATAAGCAATCATGGCAACAAGGAATTTTACGCCCGCACAGGCTTCGGCGACTTCGAACCAGCCCGACGGCGTCGTGATGAACACGCCGTCGATGCGTGCCGGAACACCAGCTGTATCGAGCAGCGCCATCGTCATTTTTGCGGTCAGCGTCTGCATCGCGGGCACGATTTCGTCGCCAACCGGAATAAGAAAGATCAGATAGAATATGGGGAAAAGCAGCGCGCGAAACACCGCCGGGCCAAGGATGGCCAGGACAGTCGCCTGAATCATCGCAACAAGTGCGGCATGGCGGATCAGCGAGACACCCGCGGCTTCGCCAATCAGCCATCCCAACGCAGCGACGCCGACAAATGCCAGCCCCGGAAAATAGGCACGCGGTTCGACGAGCGCGAGTTCATGGCGACGTTGCCAGACAAGCCAGGCAACAAGCGGGAGGACGAACAGACAATGACTGTAGGTCGAACTATTCCACCACTGCCACGCCATGGCCGCGCCATCACGCATGAACAGAATGAGGATCGCCGATATCGAAAATCCCAGCAGCGTCGTATGCGTGCGCCAGAGCACGTTCACTGTCCGAGAAATCCGGCGAGCGGCGCGAGTTGGGCATCCCAGCTGTACGACGCCGTCATCCGTGCGCGCGCTGCCCGACCGATGTCGCCGGCACGATTGGGATTTTTGAGCAACAGAAGCGTCGCTTCATCGAAATCGTCGGCAATCACGAAATCGCGTCCGTCGACCGCATCGATGCCGAGTGCCGCACCGCGCGAAACGATACATGGCTTGCCCATCGCCATCGCCTCGAGAATTTTGTTCTGGACACCTCGTGCAATCCGCAATGGCGCGACGACGACCGATGCTGCCGCAAGCCACGGCCGCGTATCAGCTACTTCGCCAGTGACGATGACTGATGTATCCGCGAGCGACCGGACGCCCATCGTTGGCGCGCGCCCGACGATTGCAAACCGGACGGCGGGATGGACGATCCGGATCCGAGGCAAGGCATCGCGGACGAAATCGGTCACAGCTTCGATGTTCGGCGGATAGTCCATCTGGCCCGTAAAGACGATCAGTGGCGACGGCACATCAACCGGTTTCACCGCGCCGGGCGAAAAATGATCGAGGTCGATGCCGTTGGCGAGTGCATATGCGGTCAGTCCGGTTTGCCGGGTGAAAAGTGACGCTTCGGCCTTGCTGACGAAAAGCGAGACGTCGGCGCGCCGAGCAGTTTCGATCTCCCACGCGAGCAACCGTTTCGCTTCCTGACGCGCAGCGAAACCCATCGCGGCAAATTTGGCCGAATCCATATCGACAAAATCCATCACGAAGCGACCGGCAAACGTCGCAGGCACATAAGCTGCCATCTGGCTTGAGAAAGCATAGATCGTGTCCACCGCGCTCAGCCGCGCCGCGACGGCGGCTTTCAAGCCGCTGTGGCCAAAGGCAGCAACAGATGCCGGCCGCCCGGTCGCAAGCGCCTCAATCATTGCCGCAAGCTTCGATTTACGACGATGCACCACCGTCACGCTGGCAGCGATCCTTTTGACCATGGGCACATGAACGTCGTCCGTTTCGTTGTCGATGAGCGCATAAACATGCACCGGTGCGAGTTTGGTCAGTGCTTTGAGAATGTGCCATGACCGGATGCGGTCGCCACGGTCGGGCGGATAGGGCAGCCGGTGAGCCAGAAACGCGATCTCACGCATCAGCCAAGGCCGCGCGCGATGATTGGTCCCAACCGGTTCGCGATCGACAGCGGCAATTGTTGCCACAATTTTACTTTGCGGCTGTATTGCGGATCGAGCGGATTGATTTCGCGCGGACGCCCCTCCGACCGTTTTGCGTAAGTCACAGGCATCGCTTCGAAGCCCCAATTATGCTTGAACACCGCCGCACCGGTGCCTGCTTTCGAGCGGCCGAAGTCGAAACGGGTGCAGCCGCGTTCGCGGGCATGACGCATCAACGCAAAATACATCATGTCGTTGGCGCGAGCGGATCGTGCCGCCGATGTGCCACCCCCCCAATAGGGCATGACTGTGCCACGGTGATAAAGACTGAGCACGCTCGACAGCGGAATGCCATCGCGACGCACCGTCAGAATGTCTGCATCGTCGCCAAATGCGTCGAGTACGGCCGTAAACAAGCTCCGCGGAAATACTGGCGTCCCAAGGTTGCGGACGCTCTCGGCGTAAACGGCATAATGAGCGTCGCGATCACCGAAATCGATCGTCAGCCGGTTGTCGAGCGCCTTGCGAACCTCGGCGCGTTGTTTTCGCGGGATGGCAAGTAATTCGGCGTCGTCGTCGCACGCGAGGTCGCGTACGAAATTCACATATGTCGTCGTGTCGCGCGTCCACGCGTCGGGCAGCGCGCCACCGCGCAATTCGAGCGTCGGGCACGAAGTCGCTTTTGCAAGCGCCCACGCTGCTTCACCGAGCGCTTCGACTGTCGCCATATCATCCGCTAGAATGCCACCGCCGACCGCAAATCCGCACGATACCAGCGCCCGCCCGAAAAGTGTCGAGTGAACTTCATGCAAGGGAAGAATGCCCGTAATCGCCTCGTCACCGGCGACGAGGTAATGCGCCTTGTGCCCGCAGCCGCGAGTTACTGCATCGATCCAGGCGAGCCGATGAAACGGCGTTGTATCGCGGTGATCATTCACGAATTTATCGATTGCCGCCCGGTCGACGGGCAACGTCATATCCGCATGTCGGACCATGGTCATCGCGCAGCAGCTTGTGCGGCAACGGCGTCGACGCGGCCCCAGTCAAATGCGGCCATCATGCGGTTCAGCTTGGCCGCCATGATGTCGAGATTGGTGTAATGACGGATTTTCGATCGCATCGGCGCGTTGGCCATGCGAGGCTGATCGGGATCGATTTCCCATGGGTGAAAATAAAAGATACCGGGTTCGCCTGCTGCGTTGACTTGTTCGAAAGCCCATCGCGAAAAGCGGTAGGGCAGCAGCCTGAAAAAACCGCCACCGCCTGCAGCAAGCGTCCGTCCCGCAAATTTCGCGGTCGTGACGGGTAATTCGATAAGGCCCGATCCCTTGACGGGTCGAAACGCAAATCGCGGCGCTTCGGGCCATCCGTAATGATCGTGCACGACGGGCGCGACACTCGATGAATAGGCATAGCCGGAGTTCGCAAGCACTGCGTGCGCCCAAGGCGTCCGTGTGTCGATTGAAAAGCTCGGAGCGCGATATCCGGTTACGGCGACACCGCTGGCGTCTTCAAGTGTCTTGCGGGTCCGTGACAGATCGTCGGCAAACTGATCCGCCGACATGGTGAAGACGCGAATATGGTCCCAGCCGTGACTGGCGACTTCGTGTCCTGCTTCTGAAATCCGCCGGATCAGCGCAGGATAACGCTTTGCTACCCAACCGAGCGTGAAGAACGTCGCCTTGACGCCAGCGGCAGCGAACAAGTCGAGAACGGCATCGGTATTCCGTTCAACCCGACACTCAAGCCCGTCCCAGTCCTCGCGCCGGATCGTCGTTTCGAACGCACCGACGTGGAACCAGTCCTCGATATCCACCGAAAGCGCATTCAGCATCGCCAATCCCTAAACAAATACTGCGTTCGTGTCGAAGCATCATGCAGCGGATGCGCGCGCCATCATGTCTTCACGTTCGACCCAGTCGACAAGCAGTGTAAGGATACGACGGAGTGCCGCTTCCTGCTCCTCGACCTGAGCTTCGAGCATCGCGATACGCGCTTCGTGGTCGAGCAGCTGGCTATTGTCGACTGGCAGCACACCAGGTTCAGCAGCTTCGCTGCCTCCGGTCGCAGCATTGGCAGCATTGGCAGCAATGGCGACCGACGCGGGCGTGTCTTTGCCCAGGTCGCTGAGCACGCGCGCCACTAAAGCATCGTCAATAATTTCAGCCTGTTCAATCGAACCCATGAGCAGCGTACGTGTCGCAAGCGTGTTCAGCCGGCGCGGAATGCCCCCGCTCGCCGCGTGCAGGACAACAGCAGCGGTAGCAGTGAAACGAGGATTCCCAGTCCATCCCGCAAGCGTCAGGCGATGTTCGAGATAAGGCAATGTCTCTTCGACAGTCATCGGGTCGAGATGATGCGTCGCGATGACCCGCTGGCGCATCTGCTCAAGCGATGGCGATGCATTCAGCCGGTCGCGGAACTCGGGCTGGCCAAGCAGGAAAATCTGCAAAAGCGCCTGTCCGCTGGCTTGGAAATTCGACAGCATGCGCAATTCTTCGAGGCTTTCGGTCGGCAAATTCTGTGCTTCGTCGACAATCAGCAGCGTCCGGCGCCCTGCTCGACCGGTGTCAAACAGATATTGTTCGATGCGCGCGAGAAGCTGCGCTTTTTCTATCCCCTCGGTCGGCAAACCGAACGATTGCGCCGCCAGCCGCAACATGTCGTCGCCGGCAACCTGTGTCGAGACGATCGTGAAAGCTTGGAGCCTCACGGGGTCGATCGATGCCATCAGATGCCCGACGAGTGTGGTCTTGCCCGCGCCGATATCGCCGGTGACGACAATGAAGCCCTCGTTTTGTGCAAGTCCGTAGCCAAGATAGGCCATCGCTTTCTTGTGCGTGCCGCTTTCGAACCAGAACCGCGCGTCGGGTGTCAGCTGAAACGGTGCAGCATTCAGGCCATAATGGTCGGTATACATTCGTGTTGCCCCTAGAACTCGTACCTTGCGCCCAAAAGCGCCGACCCGGTCAAACTCGAAGCGACGTCTTCAACCCGCGAGGAATAGAGGCCAAGTGCCGCGCTGCCCGTAAAGCGGCTGCCGAAGCGCCGGTAATAAGCCGCCGTGGCACCCGTGCCAATAACATTGGGCGCGCCCAGGATCCCGCTGTCGAACAGATTGGCATAAACACTGGCGTCGATGCTCGATGCCTCGTCAAGCTCGCGCGCGACGAAAGCTTGCAGATAATAGCTTTCGTCCCTCACGCCGTTGGTCGAGAAGAATGCGCCTGTCGGAGCAAAGAATTTGCGCTGCGCATATCCGCCGCCGATCCCTGCGCGCATCGGCCCGCGTTGGTAGCTGAGCACCGCATTCAGGCCGCGCGAACGATACGTGCCCGTCGCCACAGACTGGAGCGCGGCGTCGAGGCAACCACCACCGCCCGCGACGGAATAAATGCACCCGCCGACCTGGTTGCCGAATGGATTGCGCGCCACCGTAAACTGCGTCGGCAAGGCTGCGAGGCTTTGGTTCAATTGACGGCCAAAGGTCTGGATGCCGTCATACAGCCCCGCCTGAAACGCCATGGATTCGTTCATCTGATACGAAATGCTGCCGGTATAGGTCATGCTACCATAGCGCCGACCCACGCGGAACTCGGCGGAGGTGCGACGACTTGGCCGCCAGACAACGCCGGTGTCCCAGATGAAACCGCTTGAATCAAACGCGAGCAGGCGCGGCGACGCTGGATCGGTCTGGAACCGGCCATTGCCGTCAAGCAGGGGATCGCCCGCGACATCACGAAGGACGTCGCGCTGGCTGGCCTCGATGTCTTCGTAACCGACACCACCGACCAGCGCGACGCTTTCTGTCACGGGCACCGTCACGTCGCCCCGAACGAATTTGCTGTCGAAGCGTTGATCAAGTTGGCGCGCGTCTTCGCGTTCGTAACCGCCCGATATTGTCCAGGCGAACGGCAAAGTCCCGGTGCCCATGCCAACTGTTGCCGTGGCAACATGGCTGGTCGACGAATCGAAAATGTCGAGCAGGGGCTGACCGCTGAGCAGCGCACCACGCGTGCGGCTTTCGACCTTGGTATAGCCAAAGCGATAGTTTGCGCCGACCTGTAACTCACCGAAATTGGTCGCAAGCGATGGTCCGGCATAAACCGAATAGAGCTGCGTGGTGTTGTTTGGGTTGCCCACCAATGCATTGGGTGCTGCGCCGCGAATGTCGATGCGCGTACGGGTGGCGAGTGCGCCCGCTTCGAGGCTCAGTAAGTTGGGCACGAGGATCTGGCGACCGCGCGCAATGCCACTGTGAACCTGTTGATCGCTTTGATTGCGGTTCCAGCTGAAACGATAGTCATAACGATAATTGACCTGAACCTCGGTCCGGCGCGTGCGAACGGACGCATCAACGCCGCTGCTCAACGTCGTATAGGTCAGCACGTCGCCGCCGTTTTTCAGATCGGCAAAAAACGCCTGACTGACCTCAAGATACGGCGTGACAATGACCTGCCGCTTTTGAGCATGCGCCGCTGGCGCGACTAGCAACACGCCCGCGCTGGCAAGCATGAAAATACAACGCATGGTCATTCCCCCTGACCGTAATAAGAGCCGAAGCTATGATTTCCGCCGAAATAGCTTGAGCCATTCAGCAAAAGGCTAATGTTCGGGCAGCCGTCGACGAGCGAGAGCGCATCGCGGAGTTCCGATTCCGTTGTGCGATCAGCGCGGACGACCATCATGACCTGCCCGACATTAAGCGCGAGCACGGACGCCGGCGACGCGGCAAGCGCGGGCGCCGAATCAAAAATGATGATCCGGGTCGGATGGTTGCTGGCGAGGCCATCGAGCACTTGCTTGGTGCGCGCTGAGGCCAGCATTTCGGTATCGTTGTTCGCTTGCCGACCGGCCGCCAGCACCGACAATTTTGGAATATCGGTCCGGATGATCAGCCGCTCGACATCAATCGACGGATCTTCGAGCGCGTCCATCAGACCGGGACCGCCTTCGATACCCAAGGTTGAAAGAATTTCCGGCTTGGCAACATCGGCATCGACGAGAAGCACCTCGGTATCGCGTTCGGACGCAAGGCTCAGTGCCAGATTGATCGCACAAAAGGTCTTGCCGTCATTGGGCTGAGCCG
>JANLWD010000126.1:0-2397 GCA_031364345.1 Sphingomonas sp. | reverse complement strand
GCCAATTCGCAACCGCCGCCGAGCGCGAAGCCGTTGACCGCGGCAATCCATGGTTTGCGGGTGGCCGTGACGCGCTCCCAGCCCGCAAAGAAGTTGCCGCCGTACATATCGGCGAACGACTGGGCCTGCATCTCCTTGATGTCTGCACCCGCCGCGAATGCTTTTTCGCTGCCCGTCAGCACGAGACAGCGGCGGCCGGGGTCGGCGTCATAGGCCGCGTAGGCCTCGATCAGGTCAGCGAGCACTTTGCTGTTGAGCGCATTCAGCGCTTGCGGGCGGTTGAGCGTGACCAGCGTGACGGCGTCGCGGTGGTCGACGAGGATGGTTTCATAACTCATAGCGGCGTCCATTCATGGCCAGCGGGCATGGGTGCGAAAATGGCATCCAGCTGTGCCGGATCGACCGTCGGCACCCAATCCGGCGCATTATCCTTGTCGACGATCAGCGCGCGGACGCCTTCGATAAAGTCCGCCGTGTGAACCATCCGCGCGCCGATCGCATATTCCTGGCGCATCTCGGCAGTGAAGTCGGGCATGGCCGCGCCTTCGCGCAGTTGGCGCATCGCGACGGTCATCGACAGCAGGGATTTGGTGCGCATGGTCGCAAGTTCTTTCGCCGCCCATGTGCCGCCGTCCGCTTCGAGTGCAGCCATCACACCCGCAACGCTATCGGCGTTGAAAAGCCGGTCGATATGCGTGCGGTTCTCGACAATGCGGGCAAGCGGCGCACCGGTGCCGTGCGACTTCAGCGTGGCTGCGATGTCATCCGTGTCGTTGGACAGCGCTGTCAGCGCTTTGGGCACGTATGCGCTGTTCAGATAATGCGTTGCCAGCCCGAGCGCCAAACACTCCGCCCCATCGAGCCGCGCGCCGGTCAGCGCGAGAAAAATCCCGACCTTTCCGGGCAGGCGCGGAAGATACCAGCCGCCGCCGACATCGGGGAACAGGCCGATACCCGTTTCGGGCATGGCAAACCGCGTATTTTCGGTCGCCACGCGATACTTGCAGGGCAGGGCGATCCCGACGCCACCGCCCATCGTAATCCCGTCCATGATCGCGACAGTGGGCTTGGGATAGGTGAACAGCCGGTGGTTCATCCGGTATTCGGCATGAAAGAAAGCGCGGGCGTCGCTGCCGTCGCCAGCGCCCGATTCAGCAAGCATGCGGATGTCGCCGCCTGCGCAGAAGCCTCTGCCGTCAGCATGATCGAAAACGATGGCTTCGACCGCGTCATTGCTTTCGAACGTCGTCAGCGCCTCGATGATGCCAAGGCACATATCCGTTGTCAGCGCATGGATTGCCGCTGGACGGTTCAGCCGGATGCGACCGATTGCGCCCTGGGTGCTGACGATCAGGTCGGGAGTCATTTTCCCCTCTGCCCTTGCGGGAGTGGGGTAGAGCGCGCCCTCCCTCATTGCCGCAACAAGTCCCGCCCGACGATCATCCGCATCACCTGGTTCGTGCCCTCGAGAATCGAATGCACGCGCAAGTCGCGCCAGAATCGTTCGATGGGGTAATCCTGCAAATAGCCATAGCCGCCGAACAATTGCAGCGCGTCGTTCGCGACTTTCGATCCGGTGTCGGTCGCGAGCCGCTTGGCCATTGCCGAAAAGCGCGATTTGTCGGGCGCGTTGTCGTTCACTTTTGCGGCCGCCAGATAGAGCAGCGCGCGCGCGGCTTCGAGATCGGTGGCCATATCGGCGAGCATGAATTGGGTGTTCTGGAATTCGGACACCGGCTGGCCGAACTGCTGGCGCTCCTTGGTATATTTGATCGCTTCATCGAGGCAGCGCTGTGCCCCGCCAAGCGAGCAGGCGCCGATGTTGAGCCGCCCGCCGTCGAGCCCGGCCATCGCAAAGCGAAAGCCATCGCCTTCGGCACCGACGCGGTTTTCGACCGGAACGCGCACGTCTTCGAACACGACTTGTGCCGTTGGCTGCGAATGCCAGCCGAGTTTCTTTTCGTTCGCGCCGAAGCTGACGCCGGGCATCCCTTTTTCGATGACGAGGCAGCTGATCCCCTTGGGACCATCGGCACCGGTGCGCACCATCGTCACATAGATTTCGTTTTCGCCAGCACCACTGATGAATTGTTTGGTGCCGTTGACGACGTAATGATCACCTTCCAGCCGCGCGCTTGTCTTCAGGGCGGCAGCATCCGAGCCGCTTCCGGGCTCGGTCAGGCAATAGGATGCGAATTTTTCCATGCCGACAAGTTGCGGCAGGTAGCGTGCTTTCAGATCGGCCGATCCGAAACAGTCGATCATCCATGCCGCCATGTTGTGAATAGAGATGAACGCGCTGGTCGACGGGCAGCCATAAGCCATCGCTTCCATGATCAGTGCCGCGTCGAGCCGGCCAAGACCGATTCCGCCCGATTCCTCGGCAACATAGATTGA
>JANLWD010000121.1:0-1680 GCA_031364345.1 Sphingomonas sp. | reverse complement strand
GAAATTGTCGTCGCGCTGGTCAACGACCATGAAGCAACGCTGAAGTATTTTCATAATCTCGGCCGCGAAGTGCGCCTTGATCCTGCCAATGCAGCGCACCAATCGCAACTTTACAAAGCTGAACAGGTTCGCGTTCAGGGTCGACTGGCCGGGCTGCTACGGCGCTATTAACGCATATTTTTCAGAAGGGTCCGTATCGCGGTCGACGTCACTTGAACCGATCTGACCTGCTGCCAGGCGCCATTTTTCAGTCGGTTTCTGCGCGGACAAACTGGTCAGCGCGGTCGTAATGACAATTGCGATGGTTCATTTGCGGAATATCGGAAAAACCCTAAGGATAAGCTTCGACTGCTCGGCCCGGGCGAGGACCTCATTTCATCGTTTCGTGTCCGCGCGCGCCACGACCCAGGGGTGGTCGCTCTCTCCCATTGAAACCGTTTCCACGCGTCCTGTTGACAATGTCACGGCAATACCGCCGGTGTCGGCAAGCATCGTCCGATCGGCCTTGAACCAGCGGGGGCGGCACCAGGACGGCAATCGGCGATCGCTAATCACGATATCTGCTGCAAGACACTCGGCGCGAAGTGCGTCGGGCGGCAGCAGATATCGGCTGCGTGTCGCGAGGATGCGCCAATTGCGATCGTTCGATCGCACCGTCACCCGACAGGTATCGACGCTACACACCGCATCCGGTGACGCGTCGAGGTCGCTGAGTTCACCCATCGTGCCCGCGCGTTCGCTCAGTACCGATCGCAGATAGTCGCCGGCGCGCGGCCGGAGTGTTGACAGCTTTCCGTCCGCTCCACGGATGGCAACATGCATCCCGTCGCCAGTGATGAGGATGTCGGGGGGCGGCGTGAGCAATGCCCAGATCACACCCGCCGCGATCGGCGCGATACCGGCGATCCGCACGCGCCCGCGCCAGAGCATAAGCCACAACCCGCCGCCGATGATCGATGCAAAAGCGCCTACGGGCACCGACGCCAAAGCAGCCTGAGCGCCCGGAACGCGCGCCACAAAGCGCGCAATGCCAAGCAATATGTCCATTGCAACGCCCGTCGCCCACCAGAATGGAGCCCCTAAACCGAGAATATCAAAAAGCAGCGCCAGTGCTTCGATGGGCATTATTACAAATGTCGTCAGTGGTATAGCAATGATATTTGCCAAGGCACCGTAAAGTCCGGACTTGTGGAAATGAAACAGCGCAATCGGCGCGAGAGCGACTTCAACGATGATCCCGGTGATCAGCAACGCCAATATGGCGCGACCAAAACGTACGAGAAGCCGCTCGTCGCCTTTTGCACTCAATTGCCGCATCATCGGCGTATCGTGGAGCGCAACAATCGACGTGATCGCAGCAAAACTTAGCTGAAAGCTCGGGCCGATCAGCGCTTCTGGCCACAGCATCAGCACGACAATCGCTCCAGCCGCGACCAATCGCAGCGTGAATGCTTCGCGCCCGAGTGCGATCCCCGCAAGCACCAGCACAGCCGCGACGCAAGATCGCACCGTCGGTACCTCGGCACCCGTCAATAATGTGTAGCCGATCCCGGTCAGCGCGCCGACGAATGCGGAAATGACGAGGAGTGGCAGACGCAGCGCCATCGACGTGCTGAGCGCGAACAATCGAAGTGAGAGCAGCATCGCCGCGCCGACCACTGCGGTCACGTGAAGCCCGCT
>JANLWD010000108.1:0-4004 GCA_031364345.1 Sphingomonas sp. | reverse complement strand
TTTCCGGCGGCGTGATCAGGTGCTTAACGCCGCGATCGTCGCCAGCCATGAAGTCCGCCCCGCCTATGACGCGACCAGTTTCGACATTGCGGCGAGCATCGAACGGCAAACCAACATCATCTGGCAAAAGAAATGGACTTATAGTCTCGGCTTCGAATTGCTGGCGTCGAGCGAAAAGGATTTCGTCGTGACACAGGGGATTGCCCAGCGGCGTATCTATTTCGTCGGTGCCCTGCCCGGGACGCTTGGCTATGACGGATCGGACGATCTGCTCGACCCGACGCGCGGTTTTCGCCTGTCGACACGGATCTCTCCCGAAGTATCGGCGACGGGCAAGGTTTTTGGCTATGTCCGCGCGCAGTTCGACGGCAGCGCTTATTACCCCGTGAGCGACCGAATCGTGATCGCCGGCCGCGCGCGCGTGGGAACGACAGTTGGGGCGGCGCGTGAAGATATTGCACCGTCGCGGCGCTTTTATTCGGGTGGCGGCGGATCAGTGCGCGGTTACGGATATCAGGAAATCGGCCCGCGCAACATCCTCGACCAGCCGATCGGCGGGCGCAGCCTGACCGAATTTTCATTGGAAGCACGCGTCCGCCTGCCGATCTTCGGGGGCAATTTCGGTGTCGTGCCGTTCGTCGACGCGGGCAATATCTATACGAGCTCGGTGCCGAAATTGTCGGGACTGCGCATCGGCGCGGGCGTCGGCTTGCGCTATTATTCGAATTTCGGCCCGATCCGCATCGACGTCGGCACGCCGATCGGCCGTCGCAAGGGTGAATCGATCGTCGCGGTTCAGGTTTCGCTGGGGCAGGCATTTTGAGGACGCTCAAATGGATGGGGGGCGCGCTCATCGCGCTGATGATGGTCGTTGCGGCGGTCCTGCTGATCGCCGACAGCAGCATCGGCCACCGTTTCCTGATCGACCGGATCGAAGCCCTGCGCCCCGAATCGGGCCTGCGCTTTCAGGTCGGCCGGATCGACGGCTCAGTCTGGAACAAGGCCAGCATCCGTGACTTGCGCGTGGCGGATGCAAGCGGCGTGTTTTTCGAAAGCGCCGAAGTCAATCTCGACTGGAGCCCGCGCGCCTATCTTGCCAACACGCTCGACATCAACAGCCTGACTGCTGATGCCGCGACGCTGTATCGCCTGCCAAAGCTGGTGCCGAGCGGGAAAAAGAGCGCGATCCTGCCCGGGTTCGACATTCATGTCGGGCGGCTGGCGATCGCGCGGCTGACCATTGGAACTGCGGTTGCGGGCAAGGCGCGCACGGGCAAGCTCGATGCGCGCGCCGATATTCGCGGTGGCCGCGCGCTGATCATGGCGAATGCGCGGACTTCGGCGGGCGATCTGCTCGCGATTAATCTCGATGCCGAGCCCGATCGTAACAAATTCGATGTTGCCGGCACGCTCGATGCACCCGCGGGCGGGCTGTTCGGTGCGATGCTCGGAACCCGATTGCCCGTCACGGCACAGATCGACGGCGACGGCACATGGCAGAACTGGCAGGGCACGCTTGGCGCCACGGCGTCGGACCGCCGCGTCATCGCGCTCGATCTGATGGCGCGCGGCGGGCGATACGATGTTTCGGGAACGCTTGCGCCGTCGCTGATCACGCAAGGGCGGCTGATGCGCCTGTCTGCTCCCGTGGTGCGGGTAAAGGGCAATGCGATGCTGAACGATCGCCGCCTCGACACGCATCTGGCACTGGCGTCGGGTGCGATTGCGGCGAGCGCGAATGGGATCATCGACCTGTCGAACAGCAGTTTTTCAGGGATGCGGATCGATGCGCGATTGCTGAACCCGGCTGCGCTGCTCGACAATATGACCGGGCGCAACATTGCGCTGACGGCGCAACTTGACGGCACATTCGCCACCGCGCGCTTCGACTATCTGCTGACGGCCGATCGCGCCGCATTCGACGCCACGGGTTTCGAAGCAGTGCGCGCATCGGGGCAGGGGCGGCTGGGCGGCGCGATCGTCAACGTGCCACTGCGCCTGACGGCCGCGCGAGTCACGGGGGCTGGCGATGTGGCGGGCGGCATTTTGCGCAATCTGTCGGTCGATGGCGTGCTTCGGGTGACATCGCGGCTGATCACGGGTGAAAATCTGCGCCTGACTTCGGACAAGCTGACCAGCCGCATCACGCTGCTGATCGATCTCGCCAACGGCCGCTATGACATTGCGCTTGCCGGCCAGCTTGGCCGCTATCTGATCCCCGGCCTCGGCATTGTCGACGTCAAATCGACGCTGAAAATCGTGCCTGGACCCGGTGGCATCGGCACGCGGATCGTCGGGCGTGGCGAGGCGTGGGTCCGCCGCCTCGACAATGCTTTCCTCGCCAGCCTGACCGGCGGTCTTCCTTATATCGAAACCGGGCTGGAGCGCGGCGGCGACGGCGTTATCCGGTTCGTCAATGCACGGCTGCGGTCGCGCGATCTCCAGCTGGTCGGCACGGGTTACCGCCGCCTCGACGGCACCTTCTTTTTCGAAGGCAGCGGACGACAGGCGCGTTACGGCCCGGTGCGATTGCGGATCGACGGGCCGATCGACCGGCCGAAAATCGATCTCGTGCTCGCGCGGCCGATGGATACGCTTGGCCTGCGCGACGTGCGTGCCTCGCTGACGCCGACTGCAAGCGGATTTGCGTGGGCAGCGCGCGGGATTTCAACGATCGGACCGTTTACCGGCAATGGCGCGATCCTGTTGCCCAAGCGCGGCAATGCCGTGATCGCGATTGCGGCGCTCGATGCATCGGGCCTGCGCGCCAGCGGCTCGCTCCAGGCGCTGACCGGCGGTTTCGGCGGGCGGCTTGCGCTCAGCGGAAGCGGCATTTCGGGCACGCTCGATTTTGCCGCACCATCGGGTGTCCAGCGGATCGAAGCACATCTGACGGCGCGTGACGCGCGGCTTGCCGGCCCGCCGCTGATTGCCGCCCGCCGCGGTCAGGTCGATGCCGTCATGCTGCTTGCGGCGACGGGTACGACGATCGATGCGAATGTGACTGGACAGGGCCTTCGCTATGGCAATCTCTCGCTTGCAAAACTGACGGCGAGTACCCGATTGCGCGACGGCGCGGGTGAAGTGCGCGCGGCATTTGCCGGATCGCGTGGGCGGACATTCGATTTGCAAACGGTCGCGCAAGTCTCGTCCGACCGGATCAGCATTACTGGCGTGGGCACGGTCGACCGCCGCCCGATCCGGCTCGACGCTCCCGCCGTTGTCACGCGCGCGGGTAGCGAATGGTCGCTGGCGCCGACGGCATTGAGCTTTGCGGGGGGCAATGCGCGGGTTTCCGGCCGCTTCGGTGGCGCGGCGACGGCGCTTGACGCAACGGTCCAGCAAATGCCGCTGACTGTGCTCGACATCGTCAGCCCGGGGCTCGGCCTTGGCGGCAATGCGAGTGGGCAATTGAGTTTTAACCAGCCCGCTGATGGCAGCGCACCGACCGGACGTGCCGATCTGCGCGTCCGCGGGTTGACGCGGTCGGGCCTCGTCTTGTCGTCCAAACCGGTCGACGCGGGCGTGACGGCAGTGCTGACGGGAAGCGGCCTTGCTCTGCGCGCGGTCGCGGCAAGCGGCGGCGCGACGGTCGGGCGCGCGCAGTTGCGGATTGCGCCGATCGGGCCGGGCGATGTCGTCAGCCGCCTGACCAATGCGCCGTTGTTTGCGCAAGTCCGCTACAATGGTCCTGCGGATACGCTGTGGCGGCTGACCGGCGTCGAAAGCTTCGATTTGTCGGGGCCGGTTGCAGTCGGTGCCGATGTCGGCGGCACGCTGCGCAATCCGCAGATCCGCGGATCGTTCGCGACACAAAGCCTGCGCCTCGAAAGCCCGCTTAGCGGCACGGTCCTGACAGGCGTTCAGGCGCGCGGCAATTTCGGCGGGTCGAAACTGGTCATCGACAGCTTTTCCGCAACCGCGGGACGCGGGACGCTGACCGGGCGTGCGGCATTCGATCTGGCTGCGGCGAACGGCTTTGGCATCGATATCAGCGCGACGGC
>JANLWD010000107.1:0-4367 GCA_031364345.1 Sphingomonas sp. | reverse complement strand
AACGGCGTGGATCGCTGCGCAGGTTCCGCAATGCGGCTATTGCCAGTCGGGGCAGATCATGGCGGCTGTCGCCTTGCTCAAACAAGGTGCGCCGAGCGATGCGCAGATCGACGCTGCGATGACCAATATCTGCCGTTGCGGTACCTATCCGCGCGTCCGCGCCGCCATCCACGCTGCTGTCAAAGCGTAAAGGGAAATACATGATGGCCGACAATCCTGCACCTGAATCGGCGCCTGAATCGACGCCTGGACCGATGGCCGAACCCGCAATCGCTGGTGCCGTCCCGGCCAAGCGCAAAGGCGTCAAGCGCCGCGCATTTCTTTTCGGGGGCGCGGCAATTGCCGGCGCGGGTGTGTTTGGCGTCGCGTGGCTGGACGGCGGCATCCGCAAACGCGCTGTCGAATTGACTGCAGGGCCGGGCGACGGCGCCTTCATGACCTGGCTGACGATCGGCAGGGACGATATCGTCACGATCTTTTCACCGCATGTCGATGTCGGGCAGGGATCACAGACTGCACTGGCGCAGATGGTCGCCGACGAACTCGATGCCGACTGGTCCAAAATAAAGGTCGTGAACGCGCCGGTCGATCCGGCGTTCGCCAACCTCGCGCTTGGTCGCGCGTTCGGCGGCGAAATGTCGGGGCATCAGGACATTTTCAACGCACTGCCCGAATCGCTGGTCGGCATTCTGGCCCGCTCGATGGATTTGCAGATCACCGGCGGGTCGTCGGCAATACGCTTTACCGGGCAAAAGGGGATGCGCATCGCAGGTGCCGCCGCCCGGCAGGCACTGGTCGATGAAGCCGCAAGCCGCATGAGTGTTCCGGCGAGCGAATTGACCACCGCAAACAGCATCGTAACGCATGCCAAATCGGGCAGGTCGTTGCGTTATGGCGAACTTGCCGAAGCTGCCGCAGAGCGCTCGCTCGACACCGATCCGACACTCAAAGCGCGCGCCGACTATAAATTCATCGGTACTGATACGCCGCGCCTCGACATCCCGGCAAAAGTCGATGGCAGTGCAGTTTACGGCATCGACATGATGCTGCCCGAAATGCGCGTGGCCACGATCATCATGGCACCAGTCCGCGGTGGCAAGCTCGTCGCGGTCGACCCCGCGCCGGCGCTCGCGGTTTCGGGTGTCGAAAAAGTCATTAAGCTCGATGCCGCCGTCGTCGTCGTTGCCAAAGGATACTGGCAGGCGGCCAAAGGCGCAAAGGCACTGGCGCCGCAATTCGATGCTGGCGGGCAGGGAGCGCTGTCGACCAAATCGATTTTCGCAGCGCAGGATGCGCTTATCAAAAACGGCAAAGCACTTGCCACGCCGGACGGTGGCAAAGTTCTGAACGCCACTTATCGTGCACCGTTCCTGCATCAGGCGACGATGGAGCCGTTCGCTCTCGTCGCGCACGCCAAAGACGGTCGCCTTGATGTCTGGGGCGGATTGCAGGATCCGCTCGGCGCGCGCACGCTGCTGGCCAAGGCGGCGGGGCTCGATGTCGGCAACGTCATGTTCCATCCGATGATCATGGGCGGCGGGTTCGGGCGGCGCTTTCCGCCGTACAGCCAGATTATCGAGCAAATCGCAAAGATCGCGGTGCAATTGCCTTATCCGGTGAAACTGATCTGGCGCCGCGAACAGGATGTCTCGCAAGGCGCTTACCGCCCGCAAGTCACCTCACGGCTGCAAGCGGCACTTGGCACCGATGGCAAGATTGCCGCGTGGTCCGCCGACTACGCGCAAAAAGATGATGGCGGCAAAGAAGCGGGCGTGCCCTATGCGATCCCGGCCGTCGACATCCGCCACCACGATTATATCTCGAATCAGGTCAACGCTTATTGGCGCTCGGTCAACGCCAGCCAGCACGGTTATTTCAACGAATGTTTCGTCGACGAACTGGCCGCGGCCGCGGGCAAGGATCCGTTCGAATTCCGTCGCGATCATCTGCCTGTCGGATCACGCCAGCGCGCGGTGCTTGAAGCCGTTGCCGCGCGTTCGGGCTGGGGCACACCGCTGCCTCAGGGCACCGGTCGCGGGATTGCGATCGTCGAAAGCTTCGGCACGATTGTCGCCGAAGTCGTCGAAGCCACCACAGGCGCCGATGGCCGGCCAAAAGTCGGCAAAGTCTGGGCTGTCGTCGATTGCGGAACCACGGTGAATCCGAAAAATGCCGAAGCACAGATTCAGGGCGGCATCATCATGGGCCTGTCGTCGGCGATCGGCGAGCAGATCACGATCGACAAAGGTGCCGTGGTGCAGTCGAATTTCGACAATTACCCGATCTTGAAACTGGCCGACGCACCGACCGCGATCGACGTGCATTTCATCGAAAGCGGTGCCGCAATGGGCGGCATCGGCGAACCCGGCCTGCCGCCTGCGACGCCCGCGCTTGTCAATGCGCTGTTCGCCGTGACGGGCAAACGCATCCGGCAGTTGCCGTTGGTTGCCGCCTGACCTAACCGACGCGCGATGATTACGATTACCGAAGCCGACCTGATCGACAGCGTTGCCGATGCGTTGCAATATATCAGCTATTTCCATCCGATGGATTATATCCGCGCGCTCGGCGTTGCCTATGAAGCCGAGCAGGGCCCGGCGGCAAAGGATGCGATCGCCCAGATCCTGACCAACAGCCGTATGTGTGCCGAGGGGCACCGGCCAATTTGTCAGGACACCGGCATCGTTACGGTGTTCGTCAAATGGGGCCAGGATTGTCGTCTTGCGTCGGACCGGTCGCTGCAGGAAGTCGTCGATGAAGGCGTCCGCCGTGCTTATCTGTTCCCCGAAAACAAGCTGCGCGCTTCGATCGTTGTCGATCCCGCGTTCAGCCGGGTCAACACGCGCGACAACACGCCGTCGGTGCTCAATGTCGAAATGGTGCCGGGCGCGCGCGTCGATGTGACGGTCGCGGCCAAGGGCGGCGGATCGGAAAACAAGTCGAAATTCGCCATACTCAACCCAAGCGACTCGATCGTCGACTGGGTGATCGAACAGTTACCCAAAATGGGTGCAGGATGGTGTCCGCCGGGCATGCTCGGCATCGGCATCGGCGGGACGGCCGAAAAAGCGATGATACTCGCCAAGGAAAGCCTGATGGGCGACATCGATATGGCATCGCTGAAAGCACGCGGCCCCGCCACCGACACCGAACGGATGCGCATCGAGATTTTTGACCGGGTCAATGCACTCGGCATCGGGGCGCAGGGGCTGGGCGGCCTCGCGACCATCCTCGACGTCAAGATTGAAAGCTGGCCGACACATGCCGCGTCGAAGCCGGTTGCGATGATCCCGAATTGCGCGGCAACGCGCCATGCGCATTTCCGGCTCGACGGATCGGGCCCGGCGTTTCTCGAACCGCCGAAACTCAGTGACTGGCCCGACGTCAACTGGACGCCCGACAAAGCCGCGATCCGTGTCGATCTCGACGCGCTGACGCCCGCAATCGTTGCGAGCTGGAAACCCGGCGATCGCCTCCTTCTCAATGGCAAAATGCTGACCGGTCGCGATGCTGCGCACAAGCGCATTGCCGATATGCTGGCCAAGGGAGAGGCATTGCCTGTAAGTTTCAAGGGCCGCGTGATCTATTATGTCGGCCCGGTCGATCCGGTGCGCGACGAAATCGTCGGCCCCGCTGGCCCGACGACCGCCACGCGGATGGACAAGTTCATGGACATGATGCTCGATCAGGGCCTGCTCGCCTGCGTAGGCAAGGCAGAACGAGGGCCTGCGGCGACGCAGAGCATTGCCAATCACAAGTCGGCCTATTTGATGGCGGTGGGTGGTGCCGCCTATCTCGTTGCGCGGGCGATCAAGGCGTCGAAGGTCGTCGGCTTCGAAGATCTGGGGATGGAAGCGATCTATGAGTTTACCGTGCAGGATATGCCGGTGACAGTCGCCGTCGATAGCGCCGGAGAGAATGTCCACGTGACCGCGCCGGTGATGTGGCGGAAGAAGATCGCGGACGAAGGGCTGTTACAGCCAGCGTGATCTGGCTTCCCGCGACTCTGCTCGGCGGCTTGTTACAGGCGTGGCGGACCGCGGTGCAACAACGGGTTCGGGCCGAACTTTCGGTCAACGCGGCCGGACTTGTGCGGTATCTGTACGGCTTTCCAGTCGGCTGCCTGCTGCTATCGGCGTATCTCGTAGCACGGCATATCGGGATACCGGATCATGGTTCGGGCTTTTGGGCTAATGCTGCGCTCGGCGGATTCTCCCAGATTCTGGGCACCAACCTGCTCATCATGGCCTTTGGCTTTCGGAATTATGTCGTCGGCACCGCCTATGCCAAGACCGAGGTCGTGCAGGGCGCGGTTCTGGCGATGATCCTGCTTGGAGAGCATCTCTCCGTGTTGACCTGGATCGGTA
>JANLWD010000030.1:0-3723 GCA_031364345.1 Sphingomonas sp. | reverse complement strand
GGCTTCGCCCTCGATCATCAGGCCAAGGTCGCGCCAGGCCGTATCGCCGGCATCAGTGAAATAATCGGCAGCGACATTGAACCCGCCGACAATGGCATGGATGTCGTCGGCAAGTGCCATTTTCTGATGATTGCGCAGCAGATACCGTCGCCCCCAGCGCGGGTGAAAGGCGCACACGTCGATGCCTGCGGCGATCAGCGGATCGAAAAACTGATGTTTGGCTTCGGCATCGCTGCCGAAACCGTCGACAATCAGCGCAACCTTGACGCCGCGCTCAGCAGCCGCGAGCAATGCGTGATGGACGCGCTGTCCGGCGCTGTCGTCGCTGTAAATATAATAGAGTAGCTTCAGTGTGGTTTGCGCGCGGTCGATGAGCGTAATCAGCGCGTCGAGCCGTTCCTGGCCACCTGTCAAAAGCGAAAGCTGGTTGCCGTCGACGTCGAACGCTGGGGCCATGATGCCGTCAATGCGCGGACGATATTGCTTTTGCAAGCCGCGGTTGCTACTGCCCGCGGCTTCCCACTGTGGCTAGATTTTGAAGGAAGCGTTTCATGGCGCGCGTAACAGTCGAAGATTGTGTCGACAAGATTCCCAACCGGTTCGATCTGGTGCTGCTCGCTGCACAGCGTGCCCGCCAGATTTCGGGCGGCGCCGAATTGACGATCGATCGCGATCGCGACAAGAATCCGGTCGTCGCGCTTCGAGAAATCGCTGATGAAACGGTGGTTCCCGCTGACCTGCGCGAAGCAGTGATTTCGAACATGCAGCGTGTTCAGATCGACGATGACGATGTGGTCGACGAAATGGGCTCGCTCAGCCAGTCGGCCGAAGCGCTTCGCCTGACGGCAGCAGCACCGCCGCGCAACCAGAATCTCGGCGGTGATTACGACGGCTGAACTGCGCGCGATTATTTCGCAAATAGCTGCGCATCGTCAGCAAATGCCTTGAATTCGAGCGCGTTGCCGCTTGGATCGTAAAAGAACATCGTAGCCTGTTCGCCGACCTGTCCTTTGAACCGGACCGTCGGCGCCATCGCAAAATGGACGCCCGCCGTTGTCAGCCGCTCGGCCAGCGCGTGCCAGTCGGCCATGGTCAGGACGACGCCGAAATGCGGAATGGGCACGTCATGGCCATCGACCGGATTGGTCGTGACGCTGTGTGTCGACGCCGACACATGCGTCACGATCTGGTGCCCGTATAGGTCAAAGTCGACCCAGTGATCGGCACTGCGCCCTTCGGGACATCCAAGCACCCGCCCGTAAAAATCGCGTGCGGCGTTCAGGTCGTGCACCGGAAATGCCAGGTGAAACGGCCTCACGGCGTCGCTTTCTGAAGCGCGATCCGCTCGCGCATTCTTGTGGCGCAAACCTGGCGCTCATCGCGTGACGCCGGGACCGATCGAACGATTTTGACCTGTGTCGTGATCAGCGCGCCAACGGCCTCACGCGTCTGGCCGGTTACATCCATTGCAGCAGCACCCACGATTGCCGTGAACAGCGCGCCATCGCGGGCAAGCGCCGGGTCGGCCGCGACACCGAGCACAGCGACACAACGCAGATCGACAGCAAGGTCGGGCGGGAGCAGCGGTATCGTGGCAGCGAGCATGGCGAGGATCATCAAGCGTATGATTAGCGCAAGCCATTGCGCCTGTCACATCACCGGGCAATAGCGGCGACGTGAGGCAATTTCCAAAATCGCTGGCGATCGTGGCGGGCGCAGTGTCGGCAACCGGTTTTGCGCCGCTTGGGGCGTGGCCCGTGACGATTGCGGCGTTCGCTTTGTGGATGTGGCTGATTGCCGCTGCTCCCGACCTGCGCACAAGCCTTGCCCGCGGGTGGTGCTTTGGCTTCGGGCATTTCGTCGCCGGCATGAACTGGATTGCGGGCGCGTTCCGCTATCAGGAAACCATGCCGGTCTGGCTCGGTTGGATCGCGGTTGCGCTGTTGTCGGTTTATCTGGCCGTTTATCCGGCGGCTGCGGCGGGGCTGGCGTGGCGATGGGGGCGCGTGAACAAGCTGGTTTTCGTCCTGCTGTTCGCGTCGGCATGGCTCGTCACTGAATATCTGCGTGCGGTCCTGTTTACCGGATTTGCGTGGAACCCGCTTGGCGTCGTCGCTGTCGATTTCGGCGGGATGGCTGCGTTTATCGGCACTTATGGCTTGTCCGCGCTGGTGATGCTGGCCGCCGGCGCGGTATTTTTGATGGCGCAGCAGCAGTGGCGATCGGGTGCCGTGATGGCAGGCGTCGTGGCAGTCGCAGCACTAGCCGGACTGCCGCCGTCACCCGAAGCGCCATCGATTGCGGCAATCGAGTCTGACGAGCAACGTCCGTCGATTGTGGTCGTGCAGCCTAATATCGGCCTGAACGAGGGACGCGACCTTGCCGTTGCGCGTGCGGGTTTTGAAAAGCTCGTGCGGCTCAGCGGTGTTGCGGGCGCCAGCCCGCGCATCATTTTCTGGCCCGAAGCCGCGCTGAACGACACCTATGAAATTGCCTATGACGATCGGTTGCGCAGTGATCTCGCCGCTTATCTGGGCCCGCGCGACGTGCTGGTAACGGGCGGCACGCGGATCGAATATCGTCGCCGCGCCACCGATTTCGGGATCGAGGAAATCGGCGTGGGGGCAACGAACAGCGTGTTCGTGCTCGATGCCAAAGGCGCCATCCGCGGACGATATGACAAGGCGCATCTGGTTCCCTATGGCGAATATCTGCCGATGCGGCCGCTACTGACGGCGATCGGCCTGTCGCGGCTGGTGCCGGGCGATCTCGATTTCTGGCCGGGGCCGGGGCCACGCAGTATCGCTTTGCCGGGGCTGGCGCGGATGGGCGTCCAGATCTGTTATGAAATCATCTTTTCGGGGCATGTCGCCGATGCCGCCGACCGCCCCGATTTTCTGTTCAATCCCTCGAACGACGCCTGGTTCGGGACGTGGGGCCCGCCCGAACATCTCGCTCAGGCACGATTGCGGGCGATCGAGGAAGGGCTGCCCGTGATCCGGTCGACACCGACGGGCATTTCGGCCGTCATCGATGCGCACGGCGTCATTCGCGTCGCGCTGCCGATGAACAAAGCGGGTGTCATCCGCACCAGTCTGCCACAGGCCGCACTGCCGACGTTGTTTGCGCGCTATGGCAATATCCTGCCCCTCGCGCTGGCGGTTGCGCTGACCGGCTTTGCCGTTGCCCTTCGCCGCTGGTCCCGCTAAGGGCGCGAGCCACACATAAAGCTATCTTTATATCAAGACAGGATCCGCCCATGCGTGCCAACTATCTTTTCACGTCCGAATCGGTTTCCGAAGGACATCCGGATAAAGTGTCGGATCAGATTTCGGATGCGATCGTCGACCTGTTCCTGTCGAAGGATCCCGAAGCGCGCATTGCCTGCGAAACGCTGACGACGACGCAACTGGTCGTGCTTGCCGGGGAAATCCGGTGCAAGGGTGTTTATGAAAACGGCGAATGGGCCCCCGGCGCGCGCGAGGAAATCGAAGCGACCGTGCGGCGGACGGTCAAGGAAATCGGCTATGAACAGGAGGGTTTCCATTGGGAAACACTGACGTTCATGAACAATCTCCATGGGCAGTCGGCACATATCGCGCAGGGCGTGGATGCCAGTGGTAACAAGGACGAAGGCGCCGGCGATCAGGGGATCATGTTCGGCTATGCGACCGACGAAACGCCCGACCTGATGCCCGCCACGCTCTATTACAGCCATAAAAT
>JANLWD010000010.1:0-8304 GCA_031364345.1 Sphingomonas sp. | reverse complement strand
GTTCCTTGCGCGCCGATTTGGCTTTGTTGAGCGCGGCGCGTGCTTTGCCTTCGGGCGTGGCCGAGAATTTCACTTCGTCGAGCGTGAGCACGTCACCCGTTTCAATATCGAAGCCCAGATCATCGAGCGTTTCGGCAAAATGCGGGGGCAGGTCGGCGGTTACGTCGATGATGTCGCCGTCGGGATGCTCGACGCGGATCCGCCGCGCATGAAGGTGCATCTTGCGGCTGACAGTGCCAGTCAGAAAGCTGGCTTTACCGCCATATTTACCGTCGCCGACGATAGGGTGCCCGATCGCGGCCATGTGGACGCGGAGCTGGTGCGTGCGGCCAGTGAAAGGCTGCAGCTCGACCCAAGCGGCGACATTACCCGCGCGCTGGACAACGCGGTATCGCGTGCGCGCGGGGCTGCCCTCTTTTTCATCGACATGCATTTTCTCGCCGCCGGTGCCGGGTTGTTTGGCAATCGGCAGTTCGATCATGCCGTCATGAATGTCGGGCACACCGACAATGATCGCCCAATAAACCTTGCGCGCGGTGCGGCTGGAAAAGGCAGTGGCGAAATGCGCGGCAGCGCGCGGCGTGCGGGCAACGAGCAAGGCTCCGCTCGTGTCCTTGTCGAGGCGGTGGACGAGTTTGGGCCGCCCCTTGCCCTCCTAGACCAGCGCATCGAGCAGGCGGTCGACATGATCGACCGTTCCGCTGCCGCCCTGCGTCGCAAGCCCCGGCGGCTTGTTGAGGACGAGGCCCGCATTGTCTTTGTAGATGACAAGGCTCTGCGCAAATGCAGTTTCGTCATCGCTCAGGTTCGAGACCGCGCGCTTCGGGCGATCCGCTGCCACTTTGGCCATGCCCGGTTCGGCGGGCGGCACGCGGATGACCTGCCCCGCAACAATCCGGTCGCCGACGCCCGCGCGCGCGCCATCGACACGAAGCTGGCCAGTGCGGGCCCAGCGCGAGACGATGTTGAAACTGGCATCGGGCAAATGCCGCTTGAACCAGCGATCGAGCCGGATGCCATCATCATCGGCAGCGACGGTAAATTGGCGCACAGCATCGGTCATAGCGCGCGGCCCTAGCGCGGACCGGGCGTTGTCGCCACCCTAAGTCCCGCGATTGGTCACGAAATCGACGGCGGCGCCCGATGGCGTTGCCGCAACCGATACCCAGAATGCAGCGCCGTCAGTCGCGCGAATGCCGCGGATGGTGCCAGTGCCGTCCGAAATCGTGAAGCCTTTTTTGCGATAGGCCGCAACGACCACATCGACCGGGCTCGCGATGACGTAACGCACCAGCCGCAGCTTGCAAGTGGTCGTGTCGCTGCCAGCAGCTTCGGTCACTTTAGCAGCAGCGGGAAGCGGCAAATCGGCAGGCAGCCGCGCGCTCCAGGCAAAGGCATAGTCGATTTTCGCCGAGCATCCGGCGAATCCCGCTTGCGCCAGGCGCGCCGCAGCGATCTGGCCCAGCGTTTGTGTCGCGATGATTTCGGGAATGCCGGTGGGCACGCCGATCGCGGCCGCGCGGTCCTGCAACGACAATCGCGGATCGGCGAGGATCGGATCGTTGATGGCATCGGTGATTGCCGGATCGGTTTCGTTGACGACGGCTTCGCGCGGCGCTTTCTCGCATCCCGACAGCATCATGAACACCGCAAAGGCGGCACGCATCAAAGTGGCTGAAGCATCAAGGGCAGGCCGTCACGCGGCTTGGGGATCGGCCACGCCTGCCATTTCTTGCCGCTGGTTTCGGGAACGTCGATGCGGTGCGTGCGCAGGATGTGCCACATCAGGATCTTGGTCTGCATATAAGCGAAATGGAGGCCCAGACACATGTGCGCGCCGCCGCCAAACGGCACCCATGCATATTTGTGCCGCCCCTTCGATGCCTCTGGCGTGAAGCGCATCGGATCGAATTTTTCGGGTTCGGGCCAATATTCCGCCATGTGGTGGACGTGCGAAATCTGAATACCGACAAAGGTGCCGACCGGGAAATCATAACCACCGAAGGAAAATGGCTTGAGCGCACGACGCGGCAGCGACGGCACCGGCGCCATGAAACGCAATGATTCCTTGAACGCCATTTCGGTGAGCGTGAGATCGCCGAGACGGTCATAGGGAAGGTCCTCGTCGTTGACGCCCAGCCCGTTCATTTCGGCGCGCAGTTTGATTTGCCACTCCGGATTTTGCCCCAGCAACATCACCATCGACGTTGCCGATGACGTGATCGTGTCGTGTGCCGCCATCATCAGAAAATTCATGTGATCGACGATCGCAGCGTCGCTCAGGTAACTGCCGTCCTCGTTGGTTGTCCGGCAAATCTGGCTGAACATATCATTTGCACTGCCCGCACGGCGTTTGGGCACTTCCTTGCCGAAATAATCGACCAGATATTTGCGGCCGGCAACACCGCGCGCCATTGGCGTGCCGGGAATGGGTGAACGGATCGGCGTGACCGAAGCCTGCACCATGTCAACGAACGCCCGGTTGATTTTCGCAGCTTCCGGACCGAACGGAATACCCAGAAACGATGCCGCAGCCAGATCAAGCGTGAGTTCCTTGATCGATGCATAAAAGTTGATTTTTTTGCCCGACCACTGGGCGATCCGCGCCTTGATCCCGGCGTTCAGCGCATGGGCATACATTCGCATCGGTTCGGGTTTGAACGCGACTGCAAGGATGCGGCGGTCGGCGCGGTGTTTGTCGCCATCGATCAGCATCAAGCCACCCGGAAACAGCTGGTTCAATGTTACGCCCCAGCCCTGTTCCGACGAAAAGACCTTGTCTTTGTCGAACAGCACAAGTTCGTTTGCTTCGGCGCCGATCAAATGGATGAAGCGGCCACCAAAGCTGTGCGCGCGGTAGACCGGACCATAGGTTTCAATCATTTTCTTGGTGAAGGCAGGCGGGTTGGCAAGCTGCGACAATGTAGTGCCGACCAACGGCCAACCATCGGTGCCGGGAATATGGTCGACATCCTGCCCACGCTCGGGCGGCAGCCAATGTGGGTTTGCGGGAAAAGTATCAGCGCGCGGCATCGGGCATATCTCCTGATTGCCCGGACCCTAAACGCCTTTAGGTTTCAGTTAAAGACCGAGCACGCGCGCGGTGATCAGCTTTTGCCCGGCTTTCTTGATCGCATCGAGCAAGCCATTCTTTTTCTTGGCAGTCTTGTCGCAAAATCCTGGCGCTTTGGCCTGTGTCGTCGCTTGCGTCGTCGCAGCGGTATCGAGTGCCATAAACTGATTGGCGGGAAGCGCGCGCTCGGCGGCCTGACGCGCGATCTGCATCATCATCGAATCCTGCGGCGCCAGCATCACTTTGTTCGCGCAAGTGTCCGCTGCCTTTTGCACCGTCGCGCCATTGCCCAACACGACCTTTGCAAGATCACCGACGCCCAGAGCCAGCGCAGGCTGTGCCACCAGCACCGATGCTGCGAAAATTGCACTTGTCATCTTGATGCACATGACGCTGCCCCATTCATAACCGACGGCGCAATGTCGCAGGAGTCGACACGAAAACCAAGCGGTTAGAACAGCGCTTGACGCAGAGCCTTTTTCCGCGCCAAACGACCGTGTTACTGGATCATAACAGAAGGGTTTTCATGAACCGCTCGCTCGCTCTTGCTTTGTGCCTCACGGCACCGCTGTCGATCGCACCCGTCGCTGTTCTTGCCGAGACGGCGCCGGCAAAAACAGCTGCAACACCGGCGGAAACGCTGCGCAAGCTGTTCATCGACAGTGACGAAGCGTCGCTGAAACGCAATCCGCTGAACGCATTGTTCCGCGGCGACTTGCGTTATGCGGACCGGCTGGGCGATTTCGGGACCGAGGAATCATACAATGCCGAACGGGCAGCCGGCGAAAGCGACCTGCGCAATCTTCGCGCGATTCCCCGCGCCAAGCTGAGCGCGACCGACAAGATCGCATATGACGTGTTCGAGGCACAGACGATCGACGGGCTGAAAGGATTGACTCCCGAAATCCTTGCGCTGACCAAAGTGCGGCCAATCAACCATTTTTATGGCTTCCACACTTTCTATCCGACCTTTGCGAGCGGCAAAGGGGCAGCGCCGTTCAAGACCGTGCTCGATTACGACAACAACCTGAAACGCCACAAAGAGTTTGTCGTCCTGATCGACCGTTCGATCGCGCGGTTTCGCGAAGGCATGGGAACTGGTGTCGTCGAAACCAAGCTGACGATCCGCAATGTCATCGAGCAGCTCGATGCCCAGTTGAAGCAGACACCCGAAGAGTCGCCTTATTTTGCGCCTGCCAAAGCCATTCCCGACACATTTTCCGCAGCGGACAAGGCGCGCATTCCGGGTGAATACCGCGGCGCAATCGCCGACGGTATTTTCCCCGCCTATCGCCGCCTGCGCACGTTCCTGAACGACGAATATCTGGCCGCGGCGCGCGAGCAGGTCGGCCTGAGCGGGATGAAGGGTGGCGCTGTCCTGTATCAGCGTCTGATCGAAAGCACGACGACACTGCCGCTCAAGCCCGATGCGATCCACAAGCTCGGCCTGAGCGAAGTTGCGCGCATTCGCACCGCGATGGAAGGCGTCAAGAACGAAGTCGGTTTCAAGGGCACGCTGAACGAGTTTTTCGAAAACCTGCGCACCGATCCCAAGCTCAAGCCCGCATCACGCGAAGCGCTGACGCAAGGCTATTACGACATCGGCAAAAAAGTCGACGCGGTGATCGGCACTTATTTTTCGACGTTGCCGAAAACCGCACTCGAAATTCGAGCCTATGAACAGTTTCGCGAAAAATTCGAAGCCGGCGGTTCGTATGAGCAGGGCACGCCCGACGCCAAACGTCCCGGCGTGTTCTACTTCAATGCCTATGACCTGCCCTCGCGGACCACGCCGGGCATGACGACGCTATACCTTCACGAAGGCGCGCCGGGGCACCATTTCCAGATCAGCCTGGCGCAGGAAAACGAAGCTTTGCCGCCGTTCATGCGGTTCGGCGGAAATACCGCTTATGTCGAAGGATGGGCGCTTTATTCTGAAACGCTCGGTTACGAGATGGGCTTTTACAAAGACCCGTATCAGCGGATGGGGACGTTGTCGGACGAAATGCTGCGCGCGATGCGGCTTGTCGTCGATACGGGCCTGCATTCGAAAGGATGGGGCCGCGACAAATCGATCACTTATATGATGGCCAACAGCGACATGGGCAAAACCGACGCGACTGCCGAAGTCGAACGCTATATCGCGATCCCGACGCAAGCGCTTGCCTACAAGATCGGGGCGATGACGATCCAGCGATTGCGCGCCGATGCCCAAAAGCGGCTGGGCGCAAAATTCGACATCCGCAAATTCCATGCTCAGGTGCTCATGACCGGCGCGCTGCCGCTGACGGTGCTCGAAAAGAAGATCAACGACTGGGTGAAAAGCGGCGGGGCTTAGGCTGAGAACAGGGCCAGCACGACACCGCCGATCACGGTGGGCGTCAGATAGGCAAGCAGCGACGCCGACACGAACCCGCGTGATCGCCGCAGATGTGCGACCGCAGCCGCACCAGCAAAGGCAATACCCGGCCACAGCACGTTGTAATAGCGTGTCTGGGCAATCGTCTGATCGCCGATCGACTGAAACGATTGCCATCCGAACGCAAGGTGGACGCACAGCGTCCCCAATGTGCCGGCGAGATAGGCCAGCCCGATCGTGCGCACGCGGCGATCGACCGACAGTCCGATCGCCGCGAGAAACAGCGGCACGAGGATAAGGACAATGCCGACCGGTCGCGGCAGGCTGGCTTCGGCAGCAGGCCATTTCGACACGATTTCGGACAGGAAAAACCACAGATATTGCGCAAACGATGCCACCGGTCGGGCATCGGGCGGAACCCCGTACACGTCGGTGTTGACGTGAAACAAATGCCCGGTCAGCGCAAAGTTTACCAAAAACGGCAGGCATCCGATAACGACCCCGAAGCCCGCGAATAGGGTTTGCCGGCTCCAGACCGCCGCGCGCCCTTCAAGCAGTATCTTGGCCGCGGCCACCATCGCAAGCGCAATTAGCGCTGTCAGCTTGGTCCAGCCCGCGAGCGCAAGACCGCCCGCAATCAGCAGCGTTGCCCCCGGTGCGCCGGTCAGCCCGGCAAACACAAGTGCGGCCGCCACCAGCGCAAGATTGTCGTTATTGATCATGCCGCCGATCAATGCCGCTTTTGGGAAGCTGATCGCGGCGACGGCGAATATGATCCGTTCGAACCGGGTGCTCAAAACGCGGTATCCGGCCGCGATCGTGACGATCATCGCTATGACCGCAAGGATGACGTTGGCCGCGCGTGTGACGACAACATCATCGCCGAATTGCAGCAGTGGTGCGAGGCCCAGATAATAAAGCGCGGGGTGGTTGAGATAGTTCGCTTTATCGGTCCACTGCGCCGGAGCGCTGCTGTCGAGCATCAGATAGCGCCGCGTATCGGCAAAAAGGTCGGGATGTTCGAACTGCGCGCGAACGACCGACAATTGCGCCAATTCGTCGAAAGGCGACGGGAATGGATAGCGCAGCGCAATCCCGATAGTGACCGCAACAAAGGCAGCCACGATCAGGGCAATCGTGGGCCATGCATTTTCGGATGGCTGCTGCGTCCGCATGCGCTGCGGCTAGCGGTTTTCGTTTAAGGCACCGTTAACCGCGTTATCGGCGCGACCGCGTTACGGCGTCGTGACTGGCCCATTCCAGTTGTCGCCGTCCTGAATTTCGGTGCGGCCAGTCGACCGGTTGTAAGCGCAGAGCAGCCGTTTCATGCGACCGCGATTGTCGAGCCCGCGGAGCTGGCGAATTTCGACACCGATGACGTCTGAAAAACTGATTTTCTTGGCAAGCAATTGCGGCCGCGCAAGCCCCGACATCGCGACACAGGCGCGATTGGCGCGCGTGTTCATTTTTTCGAATTCGCCGGGTGCCGATGCGGACGCGACCGAAATCGTCGCCAGTCCCGCCACCATCATCGTTGTCATTTTCAACATCATCATCCTCCCGTTAAATCCTGCCACAATCACTTTGTGCCGCTTTTGCCGCAAAGCGCGCATCAATCCAGTCGAGCGTCGGCGCGGTCGTGTCGCGCGCGCTGGTTTCATGACCCTGTCCGGTAATGCTGATGAACCGAACGCGCGCACCGTTTCGGCACAGCTTGCGCGTGAAAGCCATCGTTACCGCAGGGCCGACGATCACGTCCCTCGGGTTTTGGGCGATCAGGAACGGCACGCCGTAATCGCGCGCCGCCGGACTGTTCTGGCGCGAAATGCGCGCCCACGGCTGGATCGTGCCGAGGTCGACATTTTTGAGATCGCGACGCAGCACGAGCACGCCGAGCATCGTCCCGAGCTTGGGCTTTTTGTTCAGCGTGATGCAGTTGTTCTGCGCGAGCCGCGTGATCACGCCCTGCGTCGACCGGTTGCCGAGCGTCGAGAGCGGCGCACCGAAATGGCGCGACCAGCTGTAGGCCGTAAACGCCGTCAGGAAAGCGCGAACCGACGGGTCGCTCCCTGCGCGAAGATTTTCGACGAGATCGGTCGGCGGCGCTGCAGCAGCGACACCCAGCAATTGCAAATCGGGGGCGTAGCTGCGCGCCAGCTGGCCGGTCCAAAGTGCGGCATGTCCCCCTTGCGATTCACCCCATACGGCAAAGCTGCTGCCCGAGGCGGCACCCGGGATCGACCGTGCGGCGCGGACTGCGTCGAGCACCGAATGCGCAGCACTCGCGCCGACGAGGTAGGGATGCGGCATCGCGCTGCCGAGGCCGGGATAGTCGGGCGCGACATAGACGTAGCCGCGACGGATCGCTTCGGTCACGCCCGGAGTCACGCCGAAGAAATCGCTGGCAAGCGACGGCGCACATTTTTCGGCAACACCCGACGTGCCGTGCGTCCACGCGATGACAGCACGCGGGCGCGGCGGCATTGCCTCGCGCGGTGCAACGACCATGCCGGTGACTTCGATTTCGGTGCCGCGGTCGCTCGTCGTCCAATATCGGATGCGCCAAGCCTGTGCGCCCGGGGGCGTATCGACGACCGGGTCGGCACTGACCAGCGTGCCCGGCGGCGCCGCAGATGCAAGAGGCGGCATCGCCAATGCCAGCGCGAGAAGCAGATGACGCATTTCCTTATCCCTCCCCATGCAGCGCGATCTATGAGTCGAGCGCCTCACCGATTAATCTACGCGTATTCTCAACGCCGTAAAGCGCGATAAAGCTGCCCATGCGCGGACCCTGCGACGATCCCAGCAGCGTTTCATAGAGCGCCTGAAACCAGTCGCGCAGTTTTTCGAATCCCGCTTCGTTGCCGATGGC
>JANLWD010000003.1:0-5677 GCA_031364345.1 Sphingomonas sp. | reverse complement strand
TTCGCACAGGATCAGTATGAGTTCCGATTACGCGGTCACGGCCAACGCGCTTGTCAAAACTTTTGGATCGAAGCGCGCCGTGGATGGCGTCGACCTCGCGGTGCCCAGAGGCATGATTTATGGCGTGCTCGGCCCCAATGGTGCGGGCAAGACAACGACACTGCGCATGTTGCTCGGCATTATCGATCCTGATTCCGGCAGCCGCACGTTACTCGGCGAAAGTAACCCGCGCGAAGCCAGCGAGCGGGTCGGTTACCTGCCCGAAGAGCGCGGTCTGTATCCCGCAATGAAAGCGCGCGAGGCAATTGCCTTCATGGGCGCGTTGCGCGGGCTACCGTGGGCGGAAGGGCGCAAACGGGCGGCAACACTCATGGAAACGGCGGGGCTTGGTGCCGTCGTCGACAACAAAATCCGCAAGATGTCGAAAGGGATGGCGCAGCTGGTCCAATTGCTTGGCTCGATTGTCCACCGCCCCGAATTGATTGTGCTCGATGAGCCGTTTTCAGGGCTTGATCCGGTCAATCAGGAAAATCTTGAAGCGCTGATCCTGGCCGAGCGCGACCGCGGCGCCACGATTTTGTTTTCAACCCATGTCATGGGTCACGCGGAACGACTGTGCGACCGGCTCGCAATCATTGCGAATGCCAAGCGCCGGTTCGAGGGCACGGTCGACGAAGCCCGCGGGACGCTGCCGATGCGTGCGCATTATGTGCCCTGTTCAGGTGACGATACAGTGGCGAGCCTGCTGCCCCCCGATGCGACGCGCAACGGCCATGGGTGGCGCTTTACCGTGCCCGATGGCGGGCCGGAGACTTTATTGATGAACCTGATCCAAGCGGGCCACGGCATTGCGGGCCTGACAATGGAACGCCCCGGCCTGCACGACGCATTTGTCCGCATCGTAAACAGTGCGAATGCTGGAGAACCAGCGTGAACCGTTTGATCCGCCAGATCACCGTCATCGCGCGCCGAGATTTCCTTGCAATGGTCGCAACGCCGACGTTTCTGCTCTTCCTGCTCGCGCCGTTGTTCATGATTGGCTTTGGCGCGGTCGGCGGCTCGGGGGCCGCGCAACTGGGCGCATCGTCGGCGGGCAAGGCCCGGATTGCTGTCATTGCGGGTGGCAGCGAAGTGGCGCGTTTGCAGGCAGCCGACCGGACTTTACGCGCCCTATATCGCGGCGATGAAGGGCCGCCCATCCTGCTGGTCATCACACCATCGGGCGACGCGGCGGCGCAGACCAAGTCGATTTTCACGCGCAAGGATTTGGACGTGACCGCTGTACTCGCCGGGCCGCTCGCCGCGCCGCAAATCAAGTACAACGCGCCCAGCCGTCGCCATGCCGAATATCTGGCGACGCTCGCGGACAATGTCGCGCGCGAGCGGCGAACAGGCCTTGCGCTCGACCAACGCATTGTCGTGCCTGCAATTACCGAAAACCCGTCTGCAAAGACGGGCAGTGTCCGGGGCCAGCAAGCAGCGGGTTTCGGCGCTGTGTTCGTGATTTTCTTCCTGACGTTGCTCCTCGCGGGGCAAGCTGTCGGCACACTCGCGGAGGAAAAATCGAACAAAGTTATCGAAATCCTCGCCGCATCTGTGCCGTTGGAAGCAGTTTTCCTTGGCAAGCTTATCGGCATGTTCGGTGTCGCGGTGCTGTTCGTCGGTTTCTGGGGCATATTGGTGATGCTCGGTGTCAGCGTCTTGCCGCAGGGCGCGATGCTGACCGGCCTTGCTCCGGCTATCGGCGTTCCTGCGTTCTTCATCCTCGGCGCGCTGTATTTCACGATGGCCTACATGCTACTCGGCGCGGTGTTTCTTGGTATCGGTGCGCAAGCGGCAACGATCCGCGAAATCCAGATGCTATCGCTGCCGATTACCGTTTTTCAGGTATCGATGTTTGGTCTGTCGGCCGCCGCCGCGTCCAATCCCGGGTCTTCAATTGCACGCTTTGCAGAGATTTTCCCGTTCAGCTCGCCCTTTGCAATGGCAGCACGCGGGGCGACCGATGGCGCAATCTGGCCGCATGTCCTGGCGCTTGGCTGGCAAGCGCTGTGGGTCGCGATCACGATCTGGATTGCTGTCCGATTGTTCCGCATCGGCGTGCTCAAATCGGGGAATGGCTGGCGCGGGTTGTTTCGCCGCAAGCGCGCCGCTGCCTGACGCAAACTGCTATTGACAGTCCTGTGAATAAGGTTGCAGTCTGCAACCAAATAGACAGGAGAGAGTCGATGGCAACGCTTGCAGTCGAGCCCGAAATCGTAGTCGATCCCTTGGACGTGAGCCGTGCCGAATTGTGGCGCGATTATCAGTGGCGCGAACCCTTTGCAGAACTCCGCGCCAAATCGCCGATCCACTATACTCCCGAATCAAAATTCGGTCCTTACTGGTCGATCAGCACTTACAAGCCGATCCAGCATATCGAAGCGCTGCCCAAGATTTTCTCTTCCGACTGGCAGGTCGGCGGGATAACAGTGGCGGGCGACCCGATCCGACTGGAAGAAGGCGAAGTCCGCATGCCGATGTTTATCGCGCTGGACCCGCCGCAGCATAGTGCACAACGCCGGACGGTTGCCCCCGCATTCACGCCCAGCATGATCGAAATCATGCGCGTCGAAACGGCGCAGCGTACCGGCGACATTCTTGACGCGCTTCCCATTGGCAAGCCGTTCGATTGGGTCGAGCATGTCTCGATCGAACTCGCCACCGGCATGCTTGCCAAGCTGTTCGATTTTCCTTGGGACGATCGGCACAATTTGACTCGCTGGTCCGATGTGCTCGGCGATGTCGAGATGTTCGACACATTCGAAAAGCGGCAGGCGCGCCTCGGCAATGCTTATGAAATGGGTGCCGCTTTCCACACTTTATGGGAATCGAAAAAGAGCAAGGAACCGTCGAACGACCTGATCTCGATCATGCTGCATTCGGACGCGATGAGCCACATGAGCGAATTCGAATTTATCGGAAACCTCATCCTGCTGATCGTCGGTGGCAACGACACCACACGCAATTCGATGACGGCGCTTGCTTACGGGCTCGACAAGTTCCCCGGCGAACGCGCCAAGCTCGAAGGCGATCCCGCTCTGATCGTCAACACCGCAAGCGAAATCATCCGCTGGCAAACGCCGCTTGCGCATATGCGCCGGACTGCGACCGAAGACACCGAAATCGACGGTCATAAAATCCGCAAACATGACAAAATCGCCATGTGGTATGTCTCGGCAAACCGCGACGAAAGTGTGTTTCCGAACGGCGACGATATTCGGGTCGACCGCGAAAATGCCCGGCGGCACTTGAGTTTCGGTTACGGTATTCATCGTTGTGTCGGTGCGCGCGTGGCCGAATTGCAGCTTCAGGTCCTGATGGAGGAAATGGCCAGACGTCGTCTGCGCGTCAATGTTGTCGGCGAACCCGAGCGGGTGGCGGCATGCTTCGTCAACGGCTATAAAAAGATGACTGTCGAACTTTCGACCTATTGAGGTGCAACCAAGTGACGCGTGATGCCGTATATGACTACACAGACGGAGACAGCATCGTGCACCTAGATCGTCGAACATTCATCGCGTCGTCGAGCGCTGCGGTTATTGGCGGCGCATTTGCGACTTCGGCCTGTGCCAAGTCGGCACCCGCCGAGAAATTCGAACTGATGCTGAGCGATGCCGAGTGGCGCAAGCGATTGTCGCCGGCGGCCTATGCCACGCTTCGCCGTGAAGCGACCGACCGCCCGGGGAACAGCCCGTTTCTGAACGAAAAACGCGCCGGTGTTTACAGCTGTGCCGGTTGTGCGCTGCCGGTTTATTCATCGAAAACGAAATTCGACAGCGGCACCGGCTGGCCGAGTTTCTGGGCCGCCCTGCCCAATGCAGTGCGCAATCGCACCGATTCGACGCTCGGTTTTGCGCGGGTCGAGGAGCATTGCCGCCGGTGTGGCGGGCACATGGGCCATGTTTTCGACGACGGCCCGCCGCCGACCGGAAAGCGTCATTGCATCAACGGAACGGCCCTGAAATTCACACCCGCTCGCGCCTAGCGGAAATTGTCCGCATAGGCCTGTATTTTCAGGACTTTCTGAGGCGCGGGAATGACATGCGCAGTAACGCCATATTTGTCGGCGTAGGCGCGTGCGGCATCAAGCGTCGGAAATAACAAGCTGACTTGCGCTTGCGTATCGCCTGAGCCTGCCCAGCCTGTCAGCCGATCGGGCTTTTTTGCTTCGGCAGGTTCGAATTCGAGTATCCAGCGGTCAGTCCCGCTGCGCCCCGATTGCATCGCGCTTTTGGGTTTTTGAAAAATGCGGGCCTGCGTCATCGGCGGTTCTCCGCCATTTCAATATGCCCGCGCGATGGCGAATTCGACCGCTTCGACAAGTGCCATTTTGGCCGTGCCGCCGGCAAACGGACCCAGTGCGTCGATTGCGCGCTGCCCGTAATGGCGCGCGCGAAGCAACGCATCATCGATGGCGCCCGTCGAACGCAGCAGCGCGATCCCGTGCGCCAGATCGTCGTCGGTCGCGCGTCGACCCTCCATTGCATCTTTCCAGAAGGCCCGGTCGGCATCCGATCCACGCGCATAGGCAAGAATGACGGGAAGCGTGACTTTACCGTCGCGGAAATCGTCGCCGACACCTTTGCCCATCGTTTCGGCATCGGATGCGTAATCGATCGCGTCGTCGACCAGTTGGAATGCAATGCCGAGATTGCGGCCATAAGTGTCGAGCGCGGCCTCGACCGCTTCATCGCGTTCGGCAACCACCGCAGCGATTTTGCACGCCGCCGAAAAAAGCACTGCCGTCTTGGCGGCAATAATGTCGAGATAACGATCCTCGCCCAATCCGACCTGACGTTGCGCGGTTAGCTGGTTGACTTCGCCTTCGGCAATGACGGCCGAGGCATTTGACAGGATGCGCAGGACTTTCAGGCTGCCGTCTTCGACCATCAGTTCGAACGAACGGCTGAACAGGAAATCGCCGACCAGCACACTTGCCGGGTTGCCCCAGATGACATTGGCGGTGCGTTTCCCGCGGCGCAGCCCCGAGCCGTCGACCACGTCGTCGTGCAACAGGGTCGCGGTGTGGATGAACTCGACAGCCGCGGCGAGTTTGTGATGCCGCGTTCCGGGATAATCGAGCAGCTTGGCGCACGCGAGCGTCAGCATTGGTCGCATCCGCTTGCCGCCACCCGCAATCAGATGTCCGGCAAGTTCGGGGATCAGCGGGATTTCCGATTGCATCCGGTCGAGAATGACCTGATTGACGGCATTCAGGTCTGCCGCGACGAGCGCAACCATTGCGTCGAGTGACGGTGTGCGCTCAGGCCGGATGCTGTGAATGGTCGCGGTCATGATGCGCTTTCCTCTGGCGTTTCGACGGCTTTAAGGCAAGTGCGACGCGTAGGAGATGCGCATGACCGACACGCAATTGCAGGATTATCGCGACAGTATCGACAATATCGACGCAGCACTGGTTTTCATGCTGGCCGAGCGGTTCAAGGTGACGCAGGCGGTCGGGCGTTACAAAGCGAGCCACGGACTGCCCCCTGCCGATCCCGATCGCGAAACCGCGCAAGTCGAACGGCTGCGTAGATTGGCCGAAGATGCCAAGCTCGACCCCGATTTCACCGAAAAATTCCTGCGGTTCATCATCGATGAAGTCATCCGCCACCACGCGGGAATGCAGCGCTAG